>NZ_JBFUID010000023.1:0-87641 GCF_056402055.1 Pseudomonas sp. P4_C4
TTACCAACAGACTAGCAGGCGACTCTTTCAAGAACGTCGATAGGCTCGCCTTGTTTTGCACGACCTTGAGGCTTAGAAAAATACGGTCAAAACGAATCATCGTAACTGGAGCGCCAAACTGAATTTCTTCACAAAAGCGCATCCGATAGTCGCTATCGTCGAGCGGTCGATTCGGTCTAAAGCAGAGTTCCTTTATCGGAATGCGTCTGTTGCCCAGCCAGCAGAGCAATCCATGTACCAAGATCAGCCATGTTCCGTAGCTAAAGAGGCGGCGCTCAATTCCTTTGTCATGGATAACGATGACGGCGGAGTCGTCTTCAAGCCTCAGCTCACCGTGAATATCGTCCAATACGAGGCGTAGAAATTTCAGAATCCGCCGCAACGCTTGCTCTAACGACTCGCAGTCAATCGAAGCCTGGCACATCAATCGGAAGCTACCTCGTCGCATTGGATGGCTATCGATTCCGAAAAACTCATCGTCGAGTAGATCTGAAAGAGCGACCCACAGGCGAGAAAATGCAGCCGCCGAAACCCTGGCCTGGGGAGAAGTGAGGAGTTCCGGATCTATACGCGCTTGCTGCAATGCGATGGATGTGTCCAGTTGGCGTCGCAATGCGCCATCGAGGGCTTCATGCACCAATCCAATCGAAGTAGTTCCCTTGTCCTGGATGAGCATGCTTATTCCTCTGCGCAGTTGAAATCTGACTTTATGCTGATTTTCAAATCTCTTCGGCAGGTCTCTGCTTTGAGCAACCTGACGAGCCTGAATTATTTATCTACGTTCCAGCTTCACGGCATTGCATGTCAACCCGAAGGTTTTGTCAGCAGGGAGCCCATTTGCAACCCCTCCTTCTAGCCCTCGATGCCTGGCCTCGATTATCCAAAGCATTCAACCAAGCTGAGGCGTTTGAGCATTGTCGGGGCCACTGATCACCGACAATATCCGTTTAAGAATCTCCAGCGTGGCTTACACCTGAAGTAAACCGGCGGCCGGCTATGCGGCACTGCCAATTTGTGAGGAAACATCATGCGCATCGAAAACTCAGTCTTCCTGATTACTGGCGCAGGTTCTGGACTCGGGCTGGCTTCGGCGCGTGAGTTGGTGGACCGGGGTGCAAACGTGGTGCTGGTCGATGTGAACGAAGCCGCTGGTGTAGCTCGCGCTGACGAGCTRGGAAAACGTGCGATTTTCGTGCGAGCAGACATCACCAGTGAAARTGATTGCCGTACAGCAATTGCCTCTGCAGTAGGCGTCTTTGGCGCGTTGCATGGGGTGATCAACTGCGCGGGGGTTGCTCCAGCCGAACGGGTTTTAGGCCGTAATGGCGCACATGGGCTTGAGAGTTTTCGCCGAACTATCGAAATCAATTTGATCGGTAGCTTCAACATGGTTCGCCTTGCTGCTGAGGCTATGGCGGGAGGAGAGCCCGATGAAGAAGGTGAGCGCGGCGTAGTCATAAATACGGCCTCTGTCGCAGCTTTTGACGGTCAGACGGGCCAAGCCGCTTACGCCGCGTCCAAAGGTGGAGTGGCTGCCATGACATTGCCATTGGCACGCGACCTGGCTCGTTCAGGCATCCGTGTTATGTGCATTGCACCCGGAATATTTGAGACCCCGATGATGGCGGGTATGCCTCAGGACGTGCAGGCATCATTGGCAGCCAATGTGCCGTTCCCTCCACGGCTGGGACGGCCCTCCGAGTACGCGGCGYTGGCAGCGCACATCATCGAAAACTCCATGCTCAATGGTGAGGTGATTCGTTTGGATGGTGCTTTGAGAATGGCCGCGAAATAGCTCGAGCTAAAGGTCTGTGATCGGGCACAAGCCCCCCAACATGAAACAGAGGATTCAGTTATGAGCCATACCGACCCTATCGTCATTGTCAGTGCTGYCCGAACTCCGTTAGGAGGCTTTCTTGGGAATTTCAAGGAAGTCACCGCTGCGCAGCTGGGTGCGGTTGCAATTCGCGCCGCCGTGGAACGAGCCAGCCTGCAGCCCAGTGACATTGGCGAGGTCATCATGGGATGCGTGCTACAAGCTGGGCAAGGCCAGGCTCCGGCTCGCCAAGCTGCCCTGTTGGCGAATCTTCCGGAGCAAGTGGTGTGCTCAACAGTCAACAAGATGTGCGGCTCWGGCATGAAAGCGCTGATGTTCGGCCACGACCTTCTCCATGCCGGGAGCGCGGAAGTGGTGGTTGCCGGAGGTATGGAAAGCATGTCAAACGCTCCCTACCTGTTGGAGCGAGCTCGCTCAGGYTATCGAATGGGCCACAGTAAAATCATTGATCATATGTTTCTCGATGGGTTGGAAGATGCCTACGAGAAAGGCCGGCTCATGGGCACATACGCCGAAGACTGTGCTCAGAGTTATGGATTCACTCGAGACCAGCAGGATGAGTTTGCGATCAGCTCGTTGACCCGAGCTCAGAAGGCAATCACCGAAGGGCGTTTCCRGGACGAGATTGTCCCTGTGCTGGCTTCGTCTGGCCGTGAGACGGTTTCGATTGAAAGCGATGAACAGCCGGGTAAGGCCCGGATCGACAAAATTCCTACRTTGAAACCTGCGTTTCGCGAAGGCGGGACGGTGACTGCGGCGAACTCCAGTTCTATTTCGGATGGCTCGGCTGCCCTCGTGCTGATGCGCTTGTCTGAAGCCGAGCGTAGAGGCCTTACACCGTTGGCCCGGATAGCAGGTCATGCATCCTACGCGCACGCTCCCGGCCTCTTTGCCTCCGCTCCGGTCGGTGCGATTAAACGCTTGCTAGAGCGAACCAACTGGTCAATGCAGGATGTTGATCTCTTTGAGATCAATGAGGCCTTTGCCGTGGTGCCCATGGTTGTTATCCGAGACTTGAACGTCGGACATGAGCAATTAAATGTCCACGGTGGGGCATGCGCTTTGGGGCACCCGATTGGCGCGTCAGGCGCGCGTGTTGTTGTTACGTTGGTAAATGCCTTGAGGCAGAACGCGCTAAAGCGTGGCATCGCGTCTGTATGCATTGGTGGCGGTGAGTCGACCGCGATTGCTATCGAACTCCTCTCATAGAGAAGCGTTGACTGGCTGTAATAAGTCCCCCGCTGCGCATCGGGCATCTTTTTTGCCTAAAGGTGTTGGCACCGATGCCGAATTGACCCAGTTGCCGAGACGCCACTGACCCAGTCTGTTCCTCTCGAAGCATTGCCTATACGGGATTTGTGCAGATTTAGAGGTGGGTCAGTCTTGCTTCAGTAAATGGGTCAATTCGACGTCGACGTCAACAGCTTGCTGCTGCCGTGCTCATGGGATATCGAAAGAACTCCAATAAAATACGGGCTTGATTAGGATAATCGTAGGGATATGAATACTAAAAATCAGCATAATTTCATTGTAAAACAGGTGCTTATTTTTCTATTCGAGTCCAGGTCGTGGAGCCAGACAAGGTTCCAGAGAAGGCTTTCAAAATCTCTGAAACCACCGAAAAACCCGCCTTCTGGCGGGTTTTTTCGTTTTGGCGTTCCGTGGAATCCCGGTGGGTACCAGCCGTTTCAAGGGTAGAGCCCGGGATAAAGGTCAGTTCGATAAAAGGGAGCCCCCTTATGTAGGAGCGAGCTTGCTCGCGATGGTCGTTAACGATAACGCGAATTTACTGGCTAAACGCGGCGCTCTTGAGTCCATCGTCGGAACGCCGCCCGGAGCAAGCTCGCTCCTACAGAGTCTGGTGATCGACGAGAGGACGGGGTGGCGTCCTATCCACCAGGCTTGCTTGCTTATTCGCTGTTTCAGTTTGACCCGTATTGTCAGGACGGATCTTGAACCAGATGGCGTACATCGCTGGCAGGAACACCAGCGTCATGATGGTTCCGACGAACGTGCCTCCGATCAGCGTGTAGGCCAGCGTCCCCCAGAAGACGGAGTGTGTCAGCGGAATGAATGCCAGGATTGCCGCCAGCGCTGTCAGCAGTACCGGGCGGGCACGTTGTACCGTGGCTTCGACCACTGCATGAAACGGGTCCAGCCCTTCTTGCGCGTTGTGATGGATTTGCCCAATCAGAATCAGCGTATTGCGCATCAAAATGCCCGAAAGGGCGATTAGACCGACCAGAGCGTTGATACCAAACGGCTGCTGGAAGATAAGCAGTGTCGGCACCACACCAATCAACCCCAGTGGCGAAGTGAGGAACACCATGATCATCGCCGAGATCGAACGGACCTGCACAATGATGACCAGCAGCGTCATGGCAATCATGATCGGGAATAGCGGCAACATCGCTTTACCGGCCTTGCCCGACTCCTCGATTGCACCCGCCTGCTCAATCCGGTATCCGCCAGGCAGCTTGTCGATGACCGGCTGTAGCTCCTTCATGATCACGCTCGAGACGTCCGGTGGCTGCAAGCCTTCGGCAATGTCACCACGCACGGTGATGGTCGGTGTGCGGTCACGACGCCGCAGGACCGGATCTTCCATACGCACATCGACCGCTCCCACCTGGGACAACGGAATCCGCTGACCCGCCGTACCTACCAACGTAAAGCCTTCTATCTTGGCGGGATCGAGCCGGATATCACCCGCTGCGCGACCAACCACCTGCACCGAACGAATGTCCTCACGAACCGCGGTGATCGGTACTCCGGCCAGCAGGAACTGCAATTGCTGCGCGACTGAATTTGACGTCAACCCCACCGCCTCCAGGCGATCCTGATCCAGAGCAAAATGCAGCGTCGGCGTCAGCGGCCCCCAATCGGTGTTGACGGTTCTCATCATCGGGCTCGACTGCAACACGTCCTGTACCTGGCCCGCAATCTCGCGCAACGTTGACGGATCAGGTCCCATCACCCGGTAGGCAACAGGGAATGGCGAGTACGGCCCGAACACAAGCTGAGTCACCCTGACACGCGCTTCTGGGGCAAGTCCCTCGGCCGCCGCTTCGCGGATACGGAACTTGAGGGTCTCGCGCGCCTCCTGGCTGTCCGTCAGCACCACAATCTTCGCGAACGACGGATCAGGGAGTTCCGGCGCCATTGCCAGATAGAAGCGCGGCGCGCCTTGCCCGATATAGGCCGTTACGATCTTTGCCTCAGCCTGCTTTTGCAGCCAGGTCTCTATCTTGGCGGTGGTGGCGCTGGTCTGCTCAATGGAGGCTCCATAAGGCATTTGCACTTCAATCAATACCTCGGGACGGTCCGAGGTAGGAAAGAACTGCTTCTTGACCAGGCTCATGCCGAGGATCGCCACGACAAACGAAGCGATGACAATGCCGGCCACCAGCCATTTGCGAGCGACGACTCGCGTCAAAACCTGGCGGAAGCGGTTGTAGTTAGGGGTGTTGTAGATGGCCGCGTGACCACCCTCGACTTTCTTGATGTTCGGTAACATCTTCACCCCCAGGTATGGGGTAAAAGCGACCGCAACCACCCAGGAGGCAATCAGGGCAATGCCCACGATCCAGAACATGTTGCTGGTGTACTCGCCGGCTGTCGATTGCGCGAAGCCGTTGGGCATAAAGCCGATAGCCGTCACCAGCGTACCGGAAAGCATCGGCGCGGCCGTATGACTCCAGGCGTACGCGGAAGCTTTGATGCGGTCGTAGCCCTCTTCCATTTTCACCACCATCATTTCGATAGCGATGATGGCGTCGTCCACCAGCAGTCCGAGCGCCAGAATCAACGAGCCGAGGGTAATACGGTCAAAGTTCTTTCCTGTGGCCGCCATCACCACAAACACCACGGCCAACGTCAATGGCACCGCCGCAGCGACCACAACGCCTACCCGCCAGCCCATGCTGAGAAAGCAGACAAGCATCACCACAAGCAGCGCGACGAAGAATTTGACCATGAACTCGCCGACGGCCGAATCGATATTTACAGATTGATCGGTGACCTTGGAGAGCGTCATGCCCAAAGGCATGCCTTCATTTATCTTGACCGTCTCCGCGTCCAACGCCTTGCCGAGGTCAAGGCCGTTCCAGCCCTCACGCATCACGATCCCCAGCAACAAGGCTTCTTCACCGTTATTGCGCACGAGAAAGGTTGCCGGATCTTCATACCCACGTTCGATCGTCGCCACGTCGGCGAGTTTGAGCGTGCGCCCCTGAACCGCAATGGGTGTGTCACGAATCTTTTGCACCTTATCGAGGGCGCCATCCAGCCGGAGGAAGACCTGTGGCCCATTGGTTTCGATCGAACCGGCGGGCGTGAGCACGTTTTGATTATTCAGCGCGGCAAAGATGTCCTGAGGAGATACACCCAAGGTGGCCAACCGATCATGCGAAAAGGAAACAAAGATACGTTCGGGCTGCTCCCCAATGATGTTGACCTTCTTCACGCCCGGCACATGCAAAAGTTGTTGGCGCAACGACTCTGCATCACGCACCAACAGTCGCTGCGGCTCGCCTTTGGCTTTCAGGGCGAAAAGCGCAAATGTCACGTCCGAAAACTCGTCGTTGACCATTGGCCCGATGACACCCGCCGGCAGCTTCCTGGCCTCGTCGTCGAGTTTTTTACGCGCCTGATAGAACTCCTCCTGCACTTGCGAGGGCGGCGTACTATCGAGCAGTGACACCATCGTGAAAGCAAGGCCAGGACGGGTGTAGGTTTCCGTGCGGTCGTACCATTTCAGTTCTTGCAGGCGTTTTTCAAGTGGCTCTGCTACCTGATCCTGCATCTCCTGTGCCGTGGCGCCCGGCCACGCGGTAATGACCGTCAACTGCTTGACCGTAAACGGAGGATCTTCCGCACGCCCCAGCTGAAAGAACGACAAGATGCCCGCAACGGCAATCAGGAAGATCAGAAATACCGTGATAGAGCGCTCACGAACGGCGATCGCGGAAAGATTGAAGCGCCCCTCGCTCATGGACGACCCCCGGCAACTTTGACGCCATCCTGTTGAGGCAATCTCACCTCTTCACCTTCGCGCAACAGATGTGCGCCTAACGCTACGATCTGCTCGCCGACTTTAAGGTCGCCCGCGACTCGCACTGTGTCGTCGCTCAAGCCCAGGACTTGTACAGGTCGCCAGGCCACCTTCGCCGGTGTACCGGCGATGACCCACACGCCAGAGCCTTGGCCTGGGTCATAAACGGCTGCGATCGGTACTTGCAGCCCCTGCCCTTGCGTGGTGCCCTCAGCGATCCGAAGCGTGACGGTCGAACCTATCGGTGCATTGGCCAGCGCGCCGTCAAGCACATACCGCGCCTCGAAGGTACGTGTCATTCGGTCGGCCGAGTCAGAAAGCAGCCTCAGCTTCGCTGTAACAGCATCCGTGGCATTGCCATAAAGCGTCGCCTGCGCGGTGGATCCTGCTGCGGGGCGCAACGTCTCGGGCAGGTGCACGATCGCTTCGCGCTGCCCTGCCCGCGCCAGTCGAACCACGGGCTGTCCCGGGCTGACAACTTGTCCTGGCTCGGCGAGCGTCTCCACCACAACGCCGTCGGAATCCGCAAACAGCACCGCATAACCAGAAGCATTACGGGCAACGTCAGCCTGCGCGTCTGCAGCGCTGAGCTGCGCCTTTGCGGTATCGGCTGCGGCTTTGATCTGGTCATAGGCCGATGCAGAAATAGCGCCTGCGGCAACCAGACTGCGGTATCGCGCCTCGTCATCGGCTGTCTGCCTGGCTCGGGCCCGAGCCGCTATGACCGACTCTTGCTGTGCTCGCGCCTGCAACCCCAGGTCGATTGGGTCGAGGCGCATGAGTGGCTGACCACGTTTAACGGTCTGACCGGTATCAACCAGACGCTCAAGTACCTTGCCTGATACCCGAAAGCCAAGGTCGCCCTGGACGCGGGCAGCCACTACACCAGTGAAGGAACGCGAGACGTCGGACGAAGCCTGAACAGCAGTGGACCTCACCAAAGGGGCATGCGTGCGTGGATCTTCAACGGTGGATGAATCACCGCACGCCGTCAGGACGAGAGGCAACAAGCAAGCGGCAATAGGGAAAGGTCGAAGCCGGCGCATAGGTTCCCTTACTTAAAAATAGGACGAGCGTCATATTCTCAGCCAGGTGACTATAAGTGTCAATGGTCACAAACCATGAAACATCCAGTGTCTCAAGCTCAACACAGAAACCGCCGTTATCAACGAGGAAAACCAAAAATTTGCTCAAATCGCCTCAATTGACAGAGTGTGACTATTGCGTAATATGGTCACAAACATCCTCTATCGAAGGAATCTCAATGCCGCCCCTCCGTCCCATTGCTCTTTTGGTCAGCGCCGGCTTATTGGCAGGTTGCGCGGTCGGTCCGGACTACCATCGTCCAGAGGCTCCGCTTTCGGATCGTTACCTGGGTCAGCTCTCTGTCGAACAGCGGCGTGGAGCGACGCCGACCAGCCTTGCAGCCTGGTGGGAAGGCTTTGGCGATCCAGTGCTAACCGAATTCATCTCCAAGGCGCTTGAGCAGAATCTGGACCTGGCGCAGGCGTCGGCGCGAGTCACGCAGGCGCGGGCCGGACTAGGTGCTGCAAATGCCGCTTTACTCCCCTCAGGGAACATCAGCGGACAGGCCGCGCGCTCCTACCAGTCAATCGAGACGCCGCTCGGCCAGGTGTTGAACTCAACGCCTGGCAATGATCGGTACGCAAGTTCCTACGAGGCCAACCTCGATGCCAGCTGGGAGGCAGATGTCTTTGGCGGATTGCGCCGCGCACGCGAGGCTGCCCTGGCCGAGTACCAGGCTTCCCAGGCGGGCGCCGCTGCCACACGACTGGCCATCGCCGCGCAGACCGCTGATATCTACATCACTATCCGCGGACTGCAGGCCCGGCTGGACATTGCGAATCGGCAAGTCAAAACGCAGCAGGCGCTACTAGAGAAAGTCCAATTGCTCTACAGCAAGGGGCTCGCCGCCAACTACCAGGTTCGCCAGACCGAGGGGGAGCTATCGCAGGGCCAAGCGACAGTGCCGGTCCTGCAGACCGGTCTGGATGCTGCCATGAATGCGCTGGATGTGATGCTCGGCACGCCACCTGGCACTCACCGCACGCAACTGGCAAGTGCGGGGAGCATTCCTGTAGCACCGCAGTTGAAGGCGATGGGAACGCCGGCCGATTTGCTGCGCCGCAGACCAGATCTCATTGTGGCTGAGCGCCGTCTCGCCGCCTCAAACGCACGCATCGGGGAGGCGATTGCCGAGTACTACCCGAAATTCTCCCTTAGCGCATTGCTGGGCAGTGCCACGGCTGTATCCGCAGGCAACCTTTTCACCAGCGGCGCCAGCCAGTCGGCGGGCGTATTGGGTCTACGCTGGAGACTCTTCGACTTCGGTCGTATTAACGCCCAAATCGACCAAGCCAAGGGACAGGAAGCCGAAACCCTGGCCGCTTACCGTCAGTCCGTGCTGCGCGCCACCGAGGATGTCGAGAACGCGCTCTCCGCCCTGGTGAATCGGGAAGCTCAAGCAACCATCCTCACCGGGGGAGAGGCGTCTCTGACGCAGGCTCGCCAATCGTCGTTCATTGCCTATGAGAAAGGCACGGCCAGCCTGATCGATGTGCTGCACGCCGACGAGACGATGCTGCAGGCTTCTGATGCCCGAGCGCAAGCACGAACGGAATCGGCACGAGCGGCGGTTGCGGCATTCAAGTCGCTAGGTGGTGGCTGGCAACCTCTTGAAGCCCAGCCTGTTGCGACACGATGACCTGATAAGGTGACGTAGCACTACAGAAAGGCTCGAGATGTGCTCTTAAAGGTCGGGAGGCAACGCGTGCTCCCGACCGGACAGTTATCGTGTAACAGTACTCAACTAGAAACGGTAACTGACAGAAGTACCGAGCCCGCTCGCACTGTTCTTGTATTTGGCACTGTATGCACCTCTGGTCGGCGAGGTTTCGTTGACCTGCACGCTCTCCTCCCACAGGTAGGAATAAGCAACATCGATCGTGACGTTGTCCGCCGGAGTCCAGCCAGCACCGAAGCTGATAACCTTCCGGTCGCCTGTAGGAATGCGTGGTCCCCGGTTGGTGTTGTTGGTGGGCGACTGATCAACCGACAAACCTGCGCGAAGTACCCATTGGTTGTTCAGTTGATACGCCGTACCAATAGCGTGAGCCCATGTATCGTGCCAATTCTGTTCTTCGGTAATGGTGCCTAGCGCGCCGCTCAACGCAGGGGGTAAACCTGTGTTCTCGATGGTTAACTCTTTGAAGCGACTCCAGCGAGTCCAGGTGCTCCCCAAGTAGAGGGTCCAGTCGTTATCAAGCTGATGAGTCACCGAGAAATCCACTGACTCTGGTGTATCCACATCCAGCGAAGCGTCATAACTCCGGCCGCTGACCCCCAACACGCTAAAGATGCCGTCAGTGACCTTGGTCTTGGCATCCAATTGATAACTGACCCTGGAATGGTAGGTCATGCCCAAACGGGTTCGGTCTGTAGCCTGCACCAGGATACCGGCGTTGAAACCGAGGGCCGTGTCGTCGCCAGAGCTTTTGAGTTTTCCGTCGTTGCGACCAGGACTGAGTGGGTTGGGCACCATACCGGACAGCTCACCGCTGATACGGTTGATGGTCGGACCGAACCCGATCGAAACCTTGTCGTTAAAGGCATAGCTGACGGTGGGCTGGAACGTAAGTGTCGTGACCTCGCTTTTGTTGGCGTAGTAACGCCCGGCATAACCGCTGCCATAATCGGTCATCAGACCGAACGGTACATAAAAACCAACACCGAACGCCCAATGCTCATCGATGGGTTTGACGTAGTAACCCATAGGCACCGTGGTCGTGGGCACCATGTCACCATCTTCCTGACCTCCGAATGTACTGCGGGTCTGGCTTATGTCGGACTTGGCGAAAAGCGTCGCCGCCCCCACGCTGACCTGCTCTCTTTTCAAGCGGGACATTCCCGCGGGATTACCGAAGACCGTGCTCGCATCTTCAGCGGAGGAGGAGCGACCGGCAAACCCGGATCCCATCCCACTGATGCTTTGTTCATTGAGAGCGAAGCCGCTTGCAAAAACGTTTGAGGATGCGAGCACGACAGCAAGGCCCAATGGGCTCTTGAGCAATATTGTTTGCATTGTTTGAACTCTATGGGTATCACTGAGATGAAACAGTAGAAGCGACGCATCCCCATACTTATTCATGTGACCAATTCAGTCAATAGTCACAAAGCAGATAAATAAAATGCCCTTCGACGGATGAGAAGAAGGGCAAAGTGAAAAGCCGTTTTGATGATCTGGTGCTTACCCGGGTATGCCGTAAACCTTTAGCCGAGGGTCAAGGCATGAGGCTACGCAAGATGAGGTTGGAGGTGAGCGTGGGCGCTTCCTCGACGAAATCGAGGTTGTACTGCAGCAGCAAAGGATTGACGAATGGCCGCAGCGCGAGATGTATCGCTTCTACTGTCTCGTCCAGTGGAGTCTTGCGTTCAAATTCGCCAATTTCTCGCCCTTCCCGCACGATTTGCAACACGAAGTGTTTGATCTGTGCGTCATAAACCTGCGAACTGGGCCAGCTTTCCGACGCCGCGAACGCTGCAATGTCATACAGTTTTCGGTCGTTGAAGAACAGATTCACACCTGTGGCGATCACAGTTTTGACCAAGCGTCGAAAGCGCTCCGTCGGCGACAGGTCTTCTACATTGATTGCCTGCTCCACAGCCGCGACGATTTCTGCCAGACAATTTGCGCAGATGGCTTCACCGATCGCCTGCTTGGAATCAAAAAATTTGTAGATGTAGGCCTTTGAAAACCCGATGGCCTTTGCCAGGTCGGAAACCGTGGTTTTGCCGTAGCCGTACTGACTGAAATGTTCATTGGCCGCCGCGACAATCTGGTCTCGAATGTCGTGATCGGCTGGGCCACGGGGGCTGGGCGAAGATGAAGATTTTGATGGCTGATTCATGAGCACAGCTTACTCACCCTATCGAAGACTGACAACTTGTGACCGATTAGTTTTATAGTCACAAATCGACCGTTTTGAACGACTTTTCCGAGCGATCACACATGCTGCGGCCCTGTTCATGGGGTATCGAAAKGATCAGGGGCTTTTTTGTAGTTTTTCATAAAGTCAAAAGATCGCAGCCTGCGGCAGTTCCATGTAGGAGCTGCCGCAGGCTGCGATCTTTTGATCTACCAGCCTTTAGACATGCTCACTGCTTTTCGCGTGCACCGCCCGTGGTTCTGCCACGCCGTGTTCCGATTCCAGCACCGGAATCTCCTTGCCGTCGCAATCGTGCAGTTTACCGTCGCTGAAGTAGTCCCCTTCGCGCAACGCCGCCAGATCCTGATAACGCAGCACCCGCTCGGTACCGGCCGCAAACACCGATTGCTGGTCAGAGTTACCGGCGGTGAGATGGTTGAAGGTCAGGTTCAGCACGATAGCCATGATCGCTGACGAGCTGATGCCCGAATGGAAAATGGTCGCGAACCAGCTTGGGAAGTGATCGTAGAAGTTCGGCGCCGCGATCGGGATCATGCCGAAGCCGATGGAGGTGGCGACAATGATCAGATTGACGTTGTTGCGGTAGTCGACCTTGGACAAGGTCCGAATGCCGCTGGCCGCGACGGTGCCGAACAGCACGATGCCGGCGCCACCCAGTACCGAGGTCGGCACGGCGGCGATAACCCGGCCCATGAACGGCAGCAGGCCGAGGATCACCAGGAACAGACCGCCAGTGGCCACCACGTAGCGGCTCTTGATGCCGGTGACCGCCACCAGGCCGACGTTCTGGGCGAAAGCGCTCTGGGTGAAGGATCCGAAGATCGGCGCGAACATGCTCGACAGCATGTCGGCACGCAGACCGTTGCCCAGGCGCCTGGAATCGACCTTGGTGCCGATGATCTCACCGACGGCCAGAATATCCGCCGAAGTTTCCACCAGCGTCACCATCACCACGATGCACATCGACAGGATCGCAGCGAAGTGAAAGGTCGGCATGCCGAAATGGAACGGCGTCGGGAAGCCGAACATCGGGCCCTGGGTTACAGACGAGAAATCCGCCATGCCGAGGAACACCGCGATCACCGTACCGATGACCATGGCCAGCAGAATCGACAGGCGGGAGATGGTCGCACTGCCGATTTTGCTCAGCAGCAGCACCAGCACCAATGTCACCGCCGCCAGACCGATGTTCGCCATGCTGCCGAATTCCGGCGCGTGGCTGTTGCCGCCCATAGCCCAGCGCGCGGCTACCGGCATCAGCGTCAGGCCGATGGTGGTAATCACGATCCCGGTCACCAGCGGCGGGAAGAACCTGGTGATACGCGAGAACACCGGGGTTATCAGCAACCCGATCAGGGACGCCGCTATCACCGCACCCAACACCGACTGAAACCCGCCCTCCCCGCCACTGCTGACAATCGCCACCATGGTCGCGACGCCGGAGAAGGACACGCCCTGTACCAGCGGCAATTGACAACCAAAAAACGGTAAACCCAGGGTTTGCAGCAACGTTGCCAGCCCCCCCGCAAACAATGAAGCAGCAATCAACAAACCGATGTCCGCCGGCGAGAGCCCGGCCGCCTGGCCGATGATCAATGGCACCGCGACAATACCGCCATACATGGTCAGAACATGTTGCAGGCCATAAGCCATATTCGCGCCGATCCCAAGATTTTCGTCCTCGGGCCGTTGGTGTGAAACATGGGGCGTTTTCATGGTAGGGGGTTCCCTGGTTTTTGTTATTCGCACACTGTATGCAATAGTCAGGACAAATGTCTATAGAGTTGTATACAACTTATCAGTCACAAAATGGATACCTGTCCATTTCCACCTGCTACCCACCCTCCAGGCCCCGCCAAAAAACCTTGAAATACATCCCTCCCTGTCCAAACGCGGGTGCTGGCTAGTCTTTCGAATTCCTGGCGACCATCGGTAAGGCCCGCCTCTTCTATATACATATAAAGTATGCATAATGAAGCCATTCGAAATTCAGTTCCACAAGGCAAAGAACGCAGCCAACAAACTCAAGCACCAAGGCATCAGCCTCGCAGAGACTGAACCGGTATTCCATGACGAACGAGCGCTGACCATCGAGGACAACCACCATGATGAACAACGCTGAATCACCCTGGGGCGGGATGCCAAAGGCCGATTGCTGGTCGTCGCGTACACCCATCGCGATCCGGATTTCGTTCGAATCATTTCCGCGCGCATCGCCACCAAAAGCGAGCGCCGTCAGTACCTGGAGGCATGACCGATGAAAGACGAATACGATTTCAGCAACGCCAGGCGCGGGGCCGTGGTGCCCGCCAAAGGCAAGACCCGCATTACCATCATGCTCGATGACGCTGTCATCGAAGCCGCCCGCGCACTGGCAGAAAACGAGGGGTACGGCTACCAGACGGCGATCAACAATACGTTGCGCCGGGCCCTGCTCAACGAAGGCAAGACCACACAACTGAAACCAACCCTCACCCCTGCCGAACTCAAGGGCCTGGAGCAGAAACTGGCAGAGGCCTTGCGCGAAATTCAACGGGTGATGGAGCCGGGTATTCGGCCCTGAAACACCAAGGGCCGATCAATCGGATCAGCCCTTGGTGATGTCTACGATCAGCCCGCTATTGCGGCGCTGCGATCAATCGTTCCAGTGTCCGCACCAATTGCGCCTGTTCCGGTACGCGAATGCCGAACTCGCTGCCCAGCAGGCCGATCAATTCCTGCACATCCGTCACCTGCCGCCGCTCGCTGTCGTGGCCAATCCGGTGGATCGCGAAGTTGCCGTTGTTGAGCGTACGCCGCCACCCCTCCCCGGTGCGCGCCGCCATCAATTGCTCGGCGAAAGTCGACTCGGGGTGGGTCGAGACGTACCAGTTGCCCACGGCAAAATCGATATTCTCCTGGCGTTGCAGGTCGAAGATGTACATCGCTCGCCATTCCCCCGCAACGTTGGCGCGCAGGGTAAAGCCGTCGACGTGCAGGTCGATGCGATACGGCTCGTGAGGGGTGAGTTGTTCGGCGCGGGAATCGAGCAACAGGGGCGCGGTCGGTACCATGCCGCCGAAGCCGACGTCGGTGATGTAGCGCACGTCATCGATGATAACCAGGCTCAAGCGATGGGTCCGGGCAGTCCAGGCGCCCTCCGGCTGGCCCATCACCACCCGGCCGCTGATGGCACGGGCGTCGAAACCCAGTGCTTGAAGCAAGGCCAGGAACAGGTTGTTGAGTTCGTAGCAGTAACCGCCACGACCGTCATGCAAGACCTTCTGCTCGATGGACGGCAAGTCGATCAGCACCGGATCGCCGGATAATGTGGTGAGGTTTTCAAACGGGAAAACGCCGGTATGGCGCAGTTGCAGTTGGCGCAAGGTTTCCAGGGTCGGTGCCGGAGGTGCGTCGAAGCCCAGGCGTCGCAGATACAAAGCACGGTCAGTCAGGCATGGCTCGCTCATCGCTCAATCCTTTTGCACGCAAGCGGCGGATTACTCCGCCAGTGGCCGCTATGTATACGGGATCAAGCACTGCCGCCGACAATTGATTTAGCCAATCACCGGAAATGAAAAAACTCTACTGCGCTTGCGCAGCCCTACACACCGGCATCAGGTAACGACTCATCCCTGGAGACGACCATGATGAACATCAGAATGACTTCGCTGCTCTTGGCGGGATTGTTGTCGGCAACGCCCCTGGCCATGTTTGCGGCGTCCGGCAATGGCAATGGCACTGGCACGCCCGGTACGACATCGGGCGCCACCCGCAACCCAACCATGCGGCCAGACAACAACCGACCCAGCGCACCCTCCGGTGACTACAGCCGCAGTCATGGCCCCGGCTCGTCAATCGGCAGCACCGGCGTCAATGGTCCGGGTAGCGGCGCGGGTGGTGGAACCGGCGCCCCCGGAGGTGGAACCGGCGGTGCTGGCGGCGGGACGGGCAGCTGGACAGGCAAAAGCAGCCGATGACGTGCAGTCATTGGCTGCTTTTTGTCGCCTGGGGCTTACATCGGCTTGACCGCCGGCGGGTTCCATTGGCCATTCAGCGCCTCGGCTTTCGGGCCGTACAAACGCATGGTCAGGTTGAACGGGCCTTTGGGCGCCGGCAGCCAGTTGGCCTCCAGATCCTTGCCGGGGCTTTCGTTCTGGAAATAGAGGTCCAGCGAGCCATCGGCGTTGGCCTTGAACGGCATCCAGCTACTGACCGCAAAACGATTGAGCGAGTTGCCGACCTGGAAACCTTCCGGGTCATACAGGGTGATCGACCAGAAGGCGTTCACCGGCGGCGCCTCGCCCTTGTTGAAATGCAGCACGTACTTGTTTGCACCCTCGAGCGGCTTGCCGTCACTGTCGCCGATGTTCAACGGATAAATCGCATCCTCGGGCAGGTTGGCACCGAGCCCCATCTGCGTAACGATGGCGCGCTTGAGGTAGTAGTTGCCGTAGACGCCCATGGTGTCGGTGTTCATCGACCAGCCATTGACTTCCCGCGCCAGGGTCGGCACTTTCCAGGTCATCAAGGCCTGCGCATCCTGCGGCACCGTTTGCAGCGCGGCCCGGATCTGCGGGTCCAGCGCGTCCATGTCGAACGGCTTGCCGGCTTCGATGCCGATACGCTTGATCTGCGCCAGCATTGGCTGGTCGGTGCTGTGCGGCGGGTTCACCTTCAGCAGGTCAGCCGCGTAAGTGAAGTAATTGGCAGCCGACATGGAATCGACCTGAATCTTCGGCGGCGTTTTCATGTCCACCGCCGGGTCGACCTTCACGGTGACGGCTTCAGGTTCCTTACCCAACCGGGACAACGGCGTCACCGTGTAGCCGGCCTGGATCTTGTGCACCGCCGCGTAATCCGCCGCACCGTCGGTCTTGGTACGGCCGATGACCCAGACAAAAGGCGTGGGTGCCGGCAGATGACTCATCCCGGCGGGCACCGTGCCGGTCCACCCCGGTGGCGTCACCAAAAATTGCCCGGCCTCGGTGCCCGTGGTGCGCCAGCCCGGCGAAGCGAACACGTCAGTCCACATATCCAGCATCGGCAACAGGTAGAAGCGCCCGTCGGTATCCGGCGCGGCGATCACCAGCGGTTCCTTGGTCAAGTCCAGCCAGGCAATCGAATACAAGGTGTCGAAATTAGCCCGCACCACCCCTTTGAACTCGGCCGGCGGATACTGCGGCACACTCACAAACATGTTCATCGGGCCTTTGCCGAATTCCTTGCCCGGTTCGATGTTGGTGAACTGCTTGCGGGTAATGTCCATGCTCAGCAGCGGGTAAAAATAGATGTAGGCATCCACGCCGATCGCGTGAGCTTCTGCGGCAGTGATTTTCGATTGCGCGTGGCTGGCCAGCGGGAAGATGGCAGCGGCTGCGACGGTCAAAGCAACGGCTGTCAACGCTTGGGGTATCAACATGTTGGCGATCGTCCGTGCGAGGGGGAGCCTGCCGGGGTCGGCAGCGCTAACGGAACTCTAGACGATCAATTCAGCCAGGCCCGAGAGGCGGACCACCGGCAGGAACAACACTTCAACGATCGGAACGCATCAATGCCTCGACACCGCCCGCCATCGACAACGTTGCCACGCGGTTTCGCCCCGAATGCTTGGCCTGATACAACGCCGCATCCGCCCGCTCGACAAACACGTCCATGCTGTCACGCCCCGATGGCACGAACGAATAGCAACCCAGACTGACCGTTACGTAGCCATTGGGCGAGCCGGTGTGACTGATGCTCTTGTCAATGACGCTGCGGCGGATCTGCTCGGCAATCGTCATGGCGCCGTGGATGTCGGTGTCCGGCAACAGCACCGCAAACTCCTCACCGCCGTAACGCACCGCCAGATCGGCCTTGCGGTGGCAGCAACTCTTCAGCGCCCGTGCCACTTCGGCCAGGCAGTGATCCCCCACCACATGGCCGTAGGTGTCGTTGTAGCGCTTGAAGTAATCGATATCGAGCATGATCAGGCTCAAAGGGCTGGCCTGCCGGGCGCCGCGCCCGAACTCGATGCCCAGCGCCCGCTCGAACAGTCGGCGGTTGGCCAGCCCGGTCAGGCTGTCGTGGGTGGCGATCAGCTCCAGCGCTTGCTGGGCCCTGCGCAAATCCGACTCGACCCGCTCGCCAACACGCACCTGATACAGGAACACCCACCCGAACAAACCCACGACCAGCAACACCAGGGCAACGATAAGACTGGAGCGAAACGCCGTGTCGTACCAGCCCGCGAGAATGGTCTCCGTGGACGACGCAGCGGCGACCACCAGCGGATACGCCTCCAGCTGGCGGTAACCGTACAGGCGTGTCACACCATCGATGATGGACGTGAACATCGCATTGCCGGAGGTGGCCAGTGGCAGGAACTTCTGGAAAATCTCGCCCTGGGCCAGCGACACGCCGATCTGCGCCTCTACAAAAGGTCGACGCGCCAACAGCGTGCCATCGGTCAGGCCGAGAAACATCGAGCCGTTGTCGTCGAGGCTGAAACTTTTGAAGAACTGGTCGAAGTACGACATCTTGATGCCGGCCAGCAACACGCCCTGGAAATGCCCGTTCCTGTCGTTGACCCGTTTGGAAACCGGAATGATCCACTCGCCGTTTTCCCGGCTGCGGATGGCCGGGCCGATGTGCGCCACCGACGATACGTTCTGCTGGTGATACTTGAAGTACTCGCGATCCGCGACCCCGGCACCCCGGGGCAGGTTCTCAAACGAGGTCACCACCCACTGGCCCTTCTGGTCGAACAGCAGGATGCCGTGCAACTGATCCAGTGCCAGCACCCGCCGGGCGAAGGTCTGCTGCAAGCGTGGTCGTTGGTCCGGGCCGAAACCGTCGACCTGAATCCAGTCCACCAGACTGGTCAGCACCAGGTCGGCCTTCATGAAGGTGTCTTCGGCTTGCTGCGCCATGGCCCGCGTCAGGTTCGAAGACGCCACTTGCGCCAGGCTCAGATCATGGCGACGGGACTGTTCCAGTTGCAGGTAGAGCAAACCGCACAGGCACAGACACACCGTGGCAATGAACAACACCGCGGCCTTGCGCAGCGGTATGCGTTTCAATGCGACGCCAGGGGCGTGGTCCGGGTCGTTAAAGCGAGTGGGCAAAAGTTCATCCTGTCGGGGGCAAGGCATGGGCACCGACCCAAAGCCCTCAATCTTTATGGGCCGTAGTTTACGGGGTTATCCATGATAAATGGGTGGCCACTTGCCCAGCGGTATCACACCTGCCCGGGGGTGCTGCCCAAGCACAGCGCCTGCACCCGGCATGTGCCGCAAACATGACCCAAGGCAAGCGCGCCCCCCGCATCAACGAGCTACGATTAGTCTGAACTCCACACAGGGAATCGACATGAGCAAGGCAGACGAGCTCGCGGCAAAATTGAAACAGACACGGCTGACCAGCGCGGATCAGGCGATCGATGCCTGGCCGAGCCAGGTCTACGAACTGTATCAACGGATAGAAACCTGGCTGCTGCCCCTGACCGAAGCGGGCCTGGTCCTGCGGCGCAACCCCACCCACGTGTTCGAGAGCCACCCCAATGGCGACGCTTACGACTACGCCATCGACCAGTTGGTGATTGCCGGCAACGAGCACAGCCTCACCTTTGACCCGGTTGCACGCTTCACCGCCGATGGCGAAGGGCGGGTCGAGATTCACTCCCAAGGCAACGAATTCGCCCTGTTGCGTACCGTGGACGAACACGGTGAAACACACTGGTGGCTACAAACGATCGAGCAGGCCACAGCGCAGCTGGATGCGGTGGCGCTGACGGAAAGCGATCTGCTTGCAGTAGTGCAACAAGGGCTGGCGCTTTAGGGGGGGCAAGCACTCACATAAAAAAGGGCGCTCCAGAGACTAATACCGATCAGTTCACACACGAAACCTGTGGGAGCGAGCTTGCTCGCGATAGCGGACTGTCAGACACATTGATTTTGAATGTGCGACCGTCATCGCGAGCAAGCTCGCTCCCACAAGGTTTGTGGTGTTCAAACATTTAACCGACAGGCATTACGCCCCTGGAGCGCCCTTCTTCAGCTATTTCATTGCTGTTGGTTCTGTCCCTTCACCACCAGCGGTATCTCTGCTCGACGCAAGTCCAGAGCGGGCAACTTCACAGGCTGACTCAAGCCCTGCAGCACCCTGGCATCGTAATCATAAATGTCGGGCTTGAATGTCACCCGCCCATCCTTACTCAGGTCCACGGTCCAGTAAGCCAACAGCACCGGCACTTTCACCGGTAGCTGGATGTTCTCGGTCCTGCCATTGGCCAACTGCTTCTGAATGCCGGCGCTGTTCCAGCGCACCGGGTCGTTGAACAACAACTCGACCAGTTGCAATGGGTTTTCCACGCGGATGCAGCCTGAACTGGTGGCCCGAACCGTTTTGGCAAACAGTTCGCGGTGCGGCGTGTCATGCAGGTAAATCGAATAGTCGTTGGGGAAGCGGATCGCCACCTGCCCCAGCGAACTGTCGGGCCCGGCATCCTGACGCAGGTGGATGCCTCGCGGGTTGCTCCAGTCAACGCTCGACGGATCGAGCACATTGCCTTCGCGATCAAGCACGCGAATCCGGTTGGCCTCCAGATAGCCCGGATCGTTCTGGACTTTTGGAATCACGTCCTGCTTGAGAATGGTCGGCGGCACGGTCCAGGTCGGGTTGAACGTGATGTAGGTGATTTCGGCCTGGAACACCGGCGTGCTGCGCACCGGTTTACCGACTTGCACCCGCGAACGCCAGATCGGCAGACCGTCGCGGTACATCGCCACCTTGTATCCGGCGATATCGACGATCACGAACGTGCCCTGAAGCTTGTACAACAGCCACCGGGCGCGCTCCATGTTGACCCGCACCTGATCGATCCGCGCCTCGACCGGCACGTTCAGTGCCGCCAGCGTCGCCGCCCCCGCCACGCCATCGGCACCCAGGTATTGCTCGGTCTGATACTTCTTCACCGCGGCAATGACCTTGTCGTCGTAACCGGCCTTTTTCGACAGCTGCGGGTCCAGGTATCCGCCCGCCACCAGACGCGCACGCAATTGTGCGACAGCCACCCCGTCCATGCCGGGCTTGAGCGATTGCCCTTCGGTGACTTTCGGCCAGCCGCCCGCATCACGAACCTGACGCAACCGGGCCAGGCCCTCACGCAAGTTGCGGTAAATCTCTTCCTGAGGAGGCGCCTCGGCAAAGGCACGCGCCACGTCATGGGCATCGAGGGCGGCGAACAGGTTGTTCATGTCTTCGCGGGCATCGCCGCCGGAAGGCTCGAAATTCCAGTGAATGTCCAGCCGCGACGGATCGACCTTGCCCCGCCGCAGTTGCAGCAGCGCGGTGATGAACGTGCGGGTCGCCGCCATGTCGAACATCGCCCGTTGCGCCGTGGAAGGCATGGCCACTACCAGCGATTCATGGGCCTGAGCCAGTTCGGAGATGCGGAAATCCGCCGGATTCAGGCCGTCGATCCGGGTGTCTTCAAGGCTCTTGAGTAACTGGGCCACGTCACGTTCATCTGTCCACGCGGCGCGATAGTTGCGATGCATATAGAAATCCAGCACCACCCGGCTGACATCCACGCGCTGATAGCGCCGCGAAGTGAGCAACGGCGGAAAGGCCGAGCGCAGCGGTTCCAGTGTTGCCTGAATCGCCTGGCCGACCGCATCGTCGGGCGCTGCGGCATCGATTGTGCTGCTTGCCGCAGATACCGGCTCAATCGGCGAAGTTTGCCCAAACGCCGCACCGCTGATCAGAAAGCCCATAAAAAATATGCGGCTTATGACGAATGACCTTGTTAATTGCACCATGGATAATCCTTAATCACCCGTTTCAAACGGCTAGCTTTCCACTCGCTGCCAGCTAGACTCGAAATTATCATGATGAGACCCGACTATGGCGCTCAACCGCTTTGGCCCTTTATTTGCCATTTTACTGACGTGCCTTTCAGTAACGTCAGCCTACGCCGATTCGCTTGAAAACGCGCTGGTCAAAGCAGCTCCAGGCGCCGACGCCAAAGTGATTGCCCTGGCGGTTCGCGCAACCCAATGCAGCCGCGCCCAAGGTGTCGCCCCAGCCCAAAGACTGGCGGTGATCGATTATTCCCTGCCTTCGACCGAACAACGCCTGTGGGTCTTCGACCTTAAACGGCGCAAGTTGCTGTTTCACGAACTGGTCGCCCATGGCCGCAACAGCGGTGAAAACATGGCCACGCTGTTCTCCAACCAGAATGAAAGCCACGCCACCAGCCTCGGCCTGTTCCGCACACAAGAGAGCTACCTCGGCCAGAACGGTTACTCGCTGCGCATGGAAGGCCTGGAGCCCGGCTTCAACGATAACGCCTTTGACCGGGCCATCGTCATTCACGGCGCGCCCTATGTCAGCCCGGTGCTGGCCCGCGCGAATGGCCGGATCGGCCGCAGCCTGGGTTGCCCGGCCGTCAGACCGGCGATTGCCCATCGACTGATCGATTCGATGAAGGACGGGCAGTTGTTGTTTTCCTACTACCCGGACCAGCGCTGGTTGAAGTCGTCTTCCTACATCAACTGCGGCAGCGATACCGTGGCCTCGAGGGAAAAGACCACTTCGCGCCAGTAAGCAACGCCCCAACCTGTCAAAACTGTAATCCCCGCCTCAGCCTGCTGAAAGGCACCGCCCGTTAGCCTCGTCGACAAGTTCAACAGGCTGACGGGCGGAACAAACGGCATGCACTCCCACACTTCAAGACGCACCTTCGTCAAAGGCCTGGCCATCGGCGGGCTCTTCGGCGGCCTCGGGTTATGGCGCACGCCGGTCTGGGCGATCAGCAGTCCCGGCGAACCGCAGGTGTTGGCCGGTCACGATTTCGACCTGTACATCGGCGAATCCCCGGTCAACTTCACCGGCAGCCCACGCACCGCGATGACCATCAACGGCGGCATCCCCGGCCCGCTGCTGCGCTGGCGTGAAGGCGATACGGTGACGCTGCGGGTGCGCAACAAACTCAAGGACAGCACCTCCATTCACTGGCACGGCATCTTGCTGCCGACCAACATGGACGGCGTGCCGGGGCTGAGTTTCAAGGGCATCGAGCCGGGCGGCATGTACGTCTACCAGTTCACCGTGCGACAGAACGGCACCTACTGGTATCACAGCCATTCGGGCTTTCAGGAGCAATCCGGCGTCTACGGCCCGCTGGTGATCGACGCCAAAGACCCGGAGCCGTTCCAGTACGACCGCGACTACGTGGTGATGCTCAGCGACTGGACCGACGAAGACCCGGTCGGCCTGATGAAGACCCTGAAAAAGCAGTCCGATTACTACAACTTCAACAAACGCACCGTGGGCGACTTCATCCACGACGTCAGCGAAAAAGGCTGGGGGCCGACCGTCGCCGACCGCAAGATGTGGGCCGAGATGAAGATGAACCCCACCGACCTGGCCGACGTCGGCGGCGCCACTTACACCTACCTGCTGAACGGCCAGGCGCCGGACATGAACTGGACCGGGGTGTTCCGCCCGGGGGAAAAGCTGCGGCTGCGCTTCATCAACGGCTCGTCCATGACCTACTTCGACGTGCGCATCCCCGGCCTGAAAATGACCGTGGTCGCCGCCGATGGCCTGCACGTCAAACCGGTGAGCGTCGACGAGTTTCGCATTGCCGTGGCGGAAACCTTCGACGTCATCGTCGAGCCGACCGAAGCGGCCTACACCCTGTTCGCCCAGGCGATGGATCGCACCGGATTCGCACGCGGCACCCTCGCGGTAAAAGCGCGACTGATTGCGCCGCTGCCGCCACTGGACCCGCGCCCGCTGGTGACCATGGATGACATGGGCATGGCCGGCATGGACCACGGCAGCATGGCAGGCATGGATCACGGCAACATGGCCATGGGCGACATGCCCGGCATGCAGTCCCACCCGGCCTCGGAAACCGACAACCCGCTGGTGGACATGCAAGCCATGTCCACCTCACCGAAACTCGACGATCCCGGCATGGGCCTGCGCAACAACGGTCGCCGTGTGCTCACCTATTCCGACTTGCGCAGCACCTTCGAAGACCCGGACGGCCGCGAGCCCGGCCGCACCCTGGAACTGCACCTGACCGGCCACATGGAAAAATTCGCCTGGTCATTCAACGGCGTGAAGTTTTCTGATGCACAGCCGTTGCGCCTCAAGTACGGCGAGCGGCTGCGGATCGTGCTGGTCAACGACACGATGATGATGCACCCCATCCACCTGCATGGTATGTGGAGCGACCTCGAAGACGAGAACGGCCAGTTCATGGTGCGCAAACACACCATCGACATGCCACCGGGCTCCCGGCGCAGCTATCGGGTCACCGCCGATGCGCTCGGCCGCTGGGCCTATCACTGCCATCTCCTGTACCACATGGAAATGGGCATGTTCCGTGAAGTTCGCGTGGAAGAATGAGGCGCACCCCATGATTCGATTCACCCCGGTTTTTTTCGCACTCGCGACCTCGACGGCGATGGCCGCCAGCGATGACATGCAAGGCATGGATCACAGCCAGATGGACCACAGTCAGATGCAAAGCATGGACGAGGGCCAGATGCAGCCCGCCGCCCCCAGCGAAAGTCGCACACCGATCCCGGTGCTGACCGATGCCGATCGCGCTGCCGTGTATGCCGATCCCGCCGGTCACCACGTACATGACAGCACGCTCAATTCATTCTTCCTCGCCGACAAACTGGAATGGCAGGACGCCGATGACGGCAGCACCCTGGCCTGGGATTTGTCCGGCTGGGTCGGCGGTGACATCGATCGCCTGTGGCTGCGCTCCGAAGGCGAACGCAGCAATGGCGTGACCGAGGACGCGGAAATCCAGGCCCTGTGGGGCCACGCCATTTCCCCGTGGTGGGACGTCGTCAGCGGCGTGCGCCAGGACTTCAAGCCCGGCGCCCCGCAAACCTGGGCCGCGTTCGGCGTGCAAGGCATGGCGCTGTACAACTTCGAGGCCGAAGCCACGGCTTTCATCGGCGAAGGCGGCCAGAGCGCCGTGCGGCTGGAAGGCGACTACGACATCCTGCTGACCAATCGGCTGATCCTGCAGCCAACCGTCGAACTCAACGCCTATGGCAAAAACGACCCGCAACGGGGCATCGGCGCGGGGCTGTCCAACACCGAAGCCGGCCTGCGCCTGCGCTACGAAATCCGCCGGGAATTCGCGCCCTACCTCGGCGTGACCTGGAACCGCACCTACGGCAACACCGCCGACTACGCCAGTGACGAAGGCGAGGACCGCAGCGAAACCCGCCTGGTGCTCGGTATTCGGCTGTGGTTCTGAACAGACTCACCTCAAACCAACAACAACCGCTTCAAGCGGTAAAGGACCTTGCATGCGCCTCATCAAACCCACCGCCGTCGTTATCACGTTGCTCAGCGGTCTGCTCATGAGCACCCTCGCTCAAGCGCACCCCAAACTGCTCGCCTCCACCCCAGCGCAAGGCGCAGAAGGTACGCCGCCCGACAAGATCGAGCTGCACTTTTCCGAAAACCTCGTCACCCAGTTTTCTGGCGCCAAACTGCTGATGACCGAAATGTCCGGCATGGCCCACGCCCCGATGCCGGTCAAGGCCAAAGTCAGCGGCGGCAGTGATCCGAAGACCATGTTCATCACCCCGACAGCGCCCTTGACTGCCGGCACCTACAAGGTCGAATGGCGCGCGGTGTCGTCGGACACCCACCCGATCACCGGCAACGTCACCTTCAAAGTGAAATGATCGATGAGCGACTCGGCCAACGTCATGCTGCGGTTTGTGTTGTATGTGGATTTGATGCTGTTGTTTGGCGTGGCGCTGTTCGGGCTGTATAGCCTTGAAGGACGGGAACGACGTTCGGGGACCGTGCTGCCCTTTCGCGGATTGCTGGCGGGGTTTGCCGGACTCGGGGCATTGTTGTCGAGCGCCGGCATGGTGCTGATGGCCAGCACCATGAGCGGCGAATCAGACGTTGCCGAGTTGCGACCTCACATCGAGATGATGCTGTTCGAGACCGATGTCGGGTTGGCCTGGGCTGTGCGGATGATTGCGCTAGCGGTCGTGGGGCTGGCGTCGATACTCAACCCACGCGCGCCCGGCATTAGCCTGGTGATCGCCGCCACGGCCGGCGGCATCGCCCTCGCCGGCCTGGCCTGGAGCGGGCACGGCGCCATGGACGACGGAAGTCGCCGCTATTGGCACTTCACCGCGGACATCCTGCACCTGCAAATAGCGGGCGCCTGGCTCGGTGCGTTGCTGGCGTTTGCCCTGATGGCGCAAACCCGGGC
Organism: Pseudomonas sp. P4_C4; assembly: GCF_056402055.1. Classification (NCBI taxonomy): domain Bacteria; kingdom Pseudomonadati; phylum Pseudomonadota; class Gammaproteobacteria; order Pseudomonadales; family Pseudomonadaceae; genus Pseudomonas; species Pseudomonas sp. P4_C4. The sequence continues at coordinate 26,094 of NZ_JBFUID010000023.1, forward strand.
TCTGCAAACCGAAGCACACATTCGCTTACTGGCTCGCGCGATCAAGCGATTCGAACTTGCCGGAGCACTGATCGTCGTCATCATCACCCTGACGGGCGTGGTGAACTACCTGTTCATCGTCGGGCCGAAGCTCGATGAGGTTTTACTCAGCCACTACGGAATTTTGCTGACGATCAAAGTGTTGCTGTTTGCCGGGATGCTGGTGTTGGCGGCGTTGAACCGCTTTCATCTTGGGCCCTTGCTGGAGCGGTCGTTGCGAGAGGGCCAATATCGCGTGGCAGCCCATGCACTTCGGCGCAGTGTGGTGCTGGAAATGATCGCGGCGGTATTGATTGTGGGCTTGGTGGCGTGGCTGGGGACGTTGAGTCCGGAAGTGGAAATGAGCCATCTTCAGGGGGAAATCTCTGACATTTACGTACTGATTTAAACTTGGGCCAGCCAGGCCTGGGCAAAGGCCCAGGCGTTGGGATCTTTGCTGGTTGGCATTTTCATCCTCCCGAGTACGAATTTTCTCCAAATTAGCCGTACGTCTCGGCGGACTTGCCAATGAGGAACTCTTGATTCAATGTAATGACAAATGTCATTACATGAGAATCTATCCCATGGCATCTATCAACATCCGTATCGATGACGACCTCAAGGCTCGCGCCTTTCTCGAACTGGAAAAGCTCGGCGTCACGCCTTCCGAACTGATGCGCCAGACCCTGCAATATGTAGCGGAGCGTGGTCAGTTGCCTTTCAAGCCTGTCTTGATGACTGAAGACGATGAGGCTTTATTGGCTACCGTGCGGGAACGGCTTGCATCTCCTCAACGAGTAAAGGTTTCTATAGAGGACCTATAGCCTTGAGTTTGATGCCCGTGCATTGAAGGAGTGGCAAAAACCTGGCGACACAGTCCGACAGCAGCTCAAAAAGAAGCTGGTGGAGATCCTGAACAATCCACGCATTGAAGCTAACCGCCTGCATGGTTTTCCCGACTGCTACAAGGTCAAACTACGTAGCAGCGGTTACCGCTTGGTCTATCAAGTGATTGACCAGGAAATTACTGTGTTTGCGGTAGCCGTGGATAAACGGGAACGTGAGCAGGTTTATCGCAAGGCGGCTGAACGTTTGAAGTAGTGGTCGATTGACCCTCTCGTTTAGGGGGATCGTTCATTTTTCACACCGGTGAAAAAAACGGCACCTTCCGGTGCCGTTCGAATTTCGCAGTCCTGCTTTAACTTATCTTGCCCAGTGCCCCGGTCTTGTCACAGAGGTCCACCAGGCTACGACTGGAAATGCCGAGCGCCGTTTTAAGCTTGAGGTGATAGCCCCAAAAAATCACTCCAACTTCATCAGCCCATACGCAATGAATCCCCAAACAGCAATGCCAACCAGCATCACCGCTTTGATTTTCAAAAGACGCTTTAGATGTGGGGGAAAGTTTTTAATATCCTCGGGGTCCAGCTCACCAATGCGGATTGAAACCCTTGGCATAGTCACCATCCCGGCGATTTTTGCTATCAGCAAGAGGCCCCCAAACCACCCCTGCTGCCGCAAACCTGGCCCCCAGGTGTGGACATAACGACTATTTTTTAAGGCCTCCAGCATGGCGTCAAGGTAACGCCATCTGAGGTAGAGACTGTATGCAGTGCTCGCAATGGCCAGCAAGATCGGACCGGCTAGAAGCCAAAAAGCTAGCCAGGACATCCAAAAACCCTTTCCCATCATGGCTGGGTTTTCTCGTATAAAATTTCACCCATTAACTCACCCCCATCCCCCATATAAGTTGTGCCCACCCATGTTCCAGCACCTATCAAGGTCGCGGCGCAGACAACTCCCCCAATTCCTGTAGAGACGCCAAGCGCCAGACAGATAGGTCCACTGACATATTTACCTATCTCTGCACCCGCAACGCCACCAAAGGTGGACCCAACAAACTTTCCTCCCTCCGTAAACCTGACCTTCTCGCAAGCGGACCCAGAGCCACTATTACAAACCTCCTGAACAGCCAACAGCGAAGAAACCCCGCCAATACCAACACCGATGTAACCACCGGTGCTCATGTACTTGGCTGCCCGACTGGTCGCGTTCACGTGGTTGGAATACCCCGGTATCTGCCCCGGCGCCCCAGCCTTGTCCCAATGGTGCACCAGACTGCGACTGGAAATGCCGAGGGCCGTTTTCAACTTGGGGTGATCGCCCAGGGTGGTCTGGCCGCGCAGGCGAGTGGAGTTCAGCAGATGAGCATCGAGTTGGGCGAGCAGGCGCTGGCGTTCGGCGAAGAACTGCGGCGATCGCAGGTGGCCGTGCTGACGATAGCTGTCCTGATGCAGGCGCTCCATGGCTTGCAGGGTGTCGCGCAGTCGGGCCAGGTGTTTTTCCATCACCACCGCGCTGACGCCGAGCCAGGTCGAAGTCTCGCCGGTAAAACTGGCGATTTCCGCTGCATGGCGGAACATGAACTCAGCTTCCTCCGGCGTCAGGGGATCAAGGGCGGCCTTGACCTGCTGCGCGGCCTGCATCAGCTGCGCTTCCTGGTAGGTGCAGGAGGTGTTGTTCGGGTCGCTCAGTACGATCAACGAGCCGGCTTTGATGTTGTCTGATACTGGGTTGAGTGCCCGAAACTTGCGCATCACGGCGGCACCGGGCGTGGCGAACAGCGTGGCCTCCAGGGCTTCGCGGGTCATGCTTTTGGGCACCACATGGAAGCCCGGTTCTTGAGGGTCTACGCGGGCGAATATGACAGGCGCCGGTGGGTACGAAGGGGCGAAACCAGGCTGACGTGGCGCGGCCGGTTGACTGGTTGCCGCACTGGAAACGGGTTGCACAACGTCCCTGCCCGTTCGCGGTGCGGAGTTAGCGCTGCGATAGGTCGCCGTGACCACCGAGGGGATCAGCCGGGCCTTGCAGGGGCAATCGCTGTGGCTGTCCAGCGTGCCCGCCATGGCTTTGCCATGACTGATCATGTGCGAAATGCCACCGACAATTTTGTAAGTCTTGCCGTCCTTGCCACAGGTGACTCGATCACCCTCGCGGGCATGGGCAATGCCGTACATCATGATCCGGGTGTCACCATCCAGGACCTTACCGCCACAGGTGGTCTTGTCATGCAGACCAATGAAATGTCCTTCGTTCATTGATGTTCTTCCTCCTTGATGGAAGGCAGAAAGTCCTCGGTTGCGATTCGGTAAATGGCGTGAGCGGGATGAGCTTCCATGTATGCCTGCCCCTGGCGAACAACTGCCAGAGCTTCGTCGCAAAAGTGCGCAAGCCGCCCTTCAGTGAAGTGGGGGGCGTCAAGACTGCGAAGAAATTCAGCGGAGACTTCGTTGGTATACAAGGGATGCGCAGGTGCATTCATTTGCAACTTCCTTATCGTCATCGGTTTGAGTTGCCTTTCCTTCTCATCTCGGCAGAAGCGCCGAGCAGAGAGAATATTGGGCGACGACGAATAAGACGGTGGGACGCTTGCTGAACGCAATCCAATGGCATAGCCAAAATGAACGAATAGGAATTTTCGCAATAACCAACAACCCATTTCCTACAACGGGAGTTACAAGAAGTATTTTTTTGCGCAGTGGAAGCCCGCTGTGTGTGGTTATTTCACGTGCGAGCGTAGTCCGATGGGTTAACTAAAAAACAACATCTTCCCGGACGGAATTTTTCACACCGGTGAAAGTTTCACTACACTCCCCTTCAAAACCACTCCAGCACAAAAGCCCGATAACAATGAAGAAAATCAACAGAGCAATGATGCTCGGCGGCTTGCTCGCACTCGCCCTTGGCGCACAGGCAGAACCTTCGCACCTGGACAGCGTCATGCAACAGGGACAACTGCGCGTTTGCACCACCGGCGACTACAAGCCCTACACCCTCAAAGCCGGGGACGGCGAATATTCCGGCATCGACATCGCCATGGCCCGCACCCTGGCCGACAGCCTGGGCGTCAAGGTCGAGTGGGTGCCCACCACCTGGAAAACCCTGATGCCCGACATGCTCGCCGGCAAGTGCGACATCGCCATGGGCGGCATCTCGGTCACCCTGGAACGGCAGAAAAAAGCCTTCTTCAGCACCACCCTGGAAGTCGACGGCAAAATCCCGCTGGTGCGCTGCGAAGACCAGGCGCTGTACCAGACCGTCGAACAGATCAACCAGCCCTCGGTTCGCCTGGTCGAACCTGCCGGCGGCACCAACGAAGCGTTCGTTCACGCCTACCTGCCCCAGGCGCAATTGCAGCTGCACGACAACATCAGCATTTTTCAGGAACTGCTGGATAAAAAGGCCGACGTGATGATCACCGATGCGTCGGAGGCGCTGTATCAGCAGAAACTCAAACCGGGCCTGTGCGCCGTCAACCCCACGCACTACCTGCAATACGGCGAAAAAGCCTACCTGCTGCCCCGCGACGACATCACCTGGAAACTGTACGTCGATCAATGGCTGCATCTGGCCAAGGCGACGGGCAACTACCAGAAGATTCGGCGGCAGTGGCTGGTGGTGCCTGACGCAAAGTAATGGGGCGCTCTTCACACCCGCACAAAAAAGGGCGCTCCCATGGGAGCGCCCTTTTTTCATTGCGGACCGCGTATCAATCGTCGTGCAGCAATCCTGAACTGTACTCGCCGAAGCTATTGCCGAGCGCGCTGCCATGGAAATTCATCTTGGCGGTATTGCTGCTGGTCGGCCCCGGGCCGAAACCGGCCGGCTGCACCGAGTCGGTCGAATAATCGCTATGGGAGCTCACACCGGAACAGGCGCTCAACAGCAAAGCACCGGCGATCAGCGAGACTTTGACGAGGTTTGCGATCATTTTTTTATTCCTGTGGGTTGAGGCGCGGGGGCATGACCTTTGGTGGTTATCCTATGCCTCATTTCAACGACACATCATGAAACTTTTCGGCAAGTCAGCGTTGGTTCAGGCAATGCGATGTCTTAAAAAACGGTGCCACTGCTCAAAAAGAGCAGCGTCCTACACGACATCAGGAATTGTCCGTACACTCCGCCATTGCTGCGCCTTTGCCACGAGTCCTATAGTCCGGCCCACGCCCTCACGGCGTGTCGGGTTTGGCGACTCGATTGCAATTGAACTGAAGTCTTCGACCATTTCGGAGCGCTTCGGAACGCACCTAGCTGCCTGTTTTATGGTGGCTGTGCGCGGGAGACCTCAGGGTCTGCCGGTTTCTCCATTGCCCGGTTCGCCAACCCGCGTACGGCTACCACCCTCTCGTTTGGCGACGATTGAGTGATAGCTCTCATGAACTAATGGAGCTTCACTTATGAATGAGTACATGGCTTTAACCAGCAATGCCGATGACCTGCCCTCGCTGTTCGTCAACACCACACAACCTCTGCATTCACTGCTCAGCACCGCCAGCTATAGAATTCGAGCTGTGACGCAGATTCTTGAAAATCTTGCAATGCGTGGTGACATCACCAGCGATACGGTGGTTCTCAGCGACTTTGCGTTGTTGTGCTGCGTGCCGTTGCGCGATGGTTGTGATGTGTTGGATGTGATTGCGCGGCGGATGGATTCAGAGCCGTCCTGAAATCAGGAGAGGCGTTCTACTTGGGCGAAAAAACGGCACCTTCCGGTGCCGTTCGAATTTCGCAGTCCTGCTTTAACTTACCCTGCCCAGTGTCCCGGCCTTGTCACATATGTCCACCAGGCTACGACGGGAAATGCCGAGAGGACGCTAACAGCGTCGCGACGCTCAAGGCAGGGTCAAAAGAACGATTAAGAAGTTTCGTCAAAAGGAAATGTCTTTTTCCTACAACAGCCTTCAAAGGGGCTTTTATAGAGAAATGGAAGTTCGTTTTGTGGTTCCAACAATCGAGTAGGAGGCGGATTTACATCCGCCGTCCTCTCACATACATGGACGCCCCCAGTTTGCCGAGCTTTCAATTCGTGACAACACAGACGGGGTTGAGATTGCAGCCATACATCCGGACTTTATGTGAGGCTCTCCATCTTTGCAACTGCACGGCTACACCGATGACACGGGCAGAATCCGCAACTCACTAACGAAATTCAATGAGAACTTGAAGGCCATCATGTACGGAATCGCCGAACTGATGAACGATTGAGATCGACCCAAGCGCTGCGTTATTTTCCGTCAGAGCACTCCGCCAACTCCCGTCTAAGCTGACCTCTGCTGACGGATCAGCACCTTTCTTTTTGTTTGTCCCCCCTTAATCCCGCCCACGCGGGTTTTTTTTCGCCGTCTATTTACAGTGGGCGCACCTCTTGGGCTACGCTTTTCTTGTGCATGGAGGAAGCGCTATGCCAGAAGATCTACCCCCCGCCCATCTCAATCCTTCCGATGAAGACTTAATTGCCCTCGGACATACTATCGATGAGGTGGTTGCCTGGATCGACCATCGCGGTCCTACGTGTGTATCTGATCGCATCAACATGCCAAAGTTACAAACTTGGGCATTCAACAAACCCCAACGCCTGCTTTCTAACAACCTAACGATTATCAATTTAACACGCATGGAATGCGTAGTACTTGACTTATTAACAAGCAGCGAGGAGCGTGTTGTTAGCAACGAGGAGATCCTTATGAAGTTAAATAAGGACCCTTATAATTACAAAGGATTGCCCATGTGCCTCAGTAGACTGCAAGCGAAATTCAAGAAGGTCACTAAAGGAGAATGCCTCCTCCGTTCAGTAAGAAGTCGTGGTTACTGCCTTACCCAAACAATAAAGTCTCTGGTTCATGGCTGAGACCTCTTTCACGAAACAATGGCACGCGATCAAGGTGATCAGTCCTTGATCGCCGTCGCCGGTGATAGCGCCAATTCTTTGAGCTCGCGCCAGTCCCTCGCTAGTTACTCAGCTTGGGCTGCAGGATCACCCGTGCCAGCATCACCAGAATGCCCAGAACACCGTAGGCTGCAGGCGGCAGAACCGCCTGCAACTGAGGCAACATCTGCTCAGCAATACCCAGCGCCGCAATCGCACCGCCAGCCTGAACACTGGACATCTTCAAAGCATCTTTCCAATTACTAATCAGTTGCATATTTTGTTGCCTCATGTGTTGGGAAAGGTTCGGACCAGCGCCTTCAGCGCGACCTGGTAAAATGCAAACTTCAGTGCCGCGGGGCTCACGGCACATCCTTGAAGAAAATGTGACGCCCGAGCTTCATCGCCTGCTTGGCGTCCTTAATCCACGTAGGTGGTTTTGGCATGGTGGTCGCGTAATAGTGGGTTGCACCGCCGGTGGGGTCCGGTACTTTGCCGGCCATCACCTGGTCAGCGGCGATCTGCGCTTGCGCAAACTCGCGGAAAGGAATCTGTTTCGCGCCACTCATGTAGGCGAAGTTCGGATCGTTCTTGTTCCAACAGCTGAACTGGTACGGCTTCTGGCAGACGCCGGTGTAGCCCTCGCCCCACCACGACTTAGCCTTGCCATCGTTCACGCGGTTGCGGATGGTCCAAGCCACGGCGATCTGGCCGGCCAAGCTTTCGCCTCGAGCCTCTCCCCACAGAGTGCGGGCTAGGATGTCGCGATCTTTTTCTGTTGCAGTCATTTATTTTCTCCGGGCATAAAAACGCCGGCAACTGGGCCGGCGTTCGGGAGGATCTGCAGCAGTTGCTGCGTGGTGATCGGCATACTTTTCTTCGGTCGTAAAAAACCCCGAACTAGTCGGGGTCTTGGTGTATTTGGACGCTCCAGCTATTCGCACGCGAGCCCAGAAGATCCCAGCGCGCAAGGGCGCTACGCCTTCCGCCCTGAGCGCCCGGCACACAACAAATGGCTCAAGGGTGTCGAGTGGCTCGATTTACCTAAAATGAGAACTCCCTGCAGATAAAAATTCAGTCAACCCGATTTTGCCGGGGCGCACTCGCTGAAACCTCGGCTAACTGCATTAGAGGCTTTTAATGAATTTTGATTTTCTCTATTGTCAGTTTTGTGTATCCCTTGATCAGAAGCCCATCTGATGTTTTCTCAGATATTATTTTTGCTGGCACTCCGCCAATTGTTGCGTTTCCAGCGGGGAAGCTCTTCGCTACCACTGCGTTGGCTCCGATTGCCATGTTTGGCCCAATATCTATTCTTCCAAATAGCTTCGCTCCAGGACCTATATAGCAGTTTTCACCTATTGACGGAGCAGCATGATCTTTTCCAGCCTCGGTCCCTATGTTCACGCATACATGTAGGCGGCAATTTGCGCCGACTTTTGCGCCACTGTTTACAACGATAGTTCCTGCGTGTGCAATTGATAATCCAGGCCCAAAGACATTTATTGGTATTTCGAATCCCAACTTCAAGCTCTGTTTTAGATATTGATACTTTACGATATTTTTGAGAATCCTGTTTTTCTTGCAGTTTGTTAGGTATTCTAGCTTTCTCATTAGTCGCTGAAAACGCCAAATATCATCAAAAAAATACATTTTTAGACTTTTCTTTCTATTTAAGGAGATCCTATCTGCCTCTAGATATTCAATATATTCATCGTGTGAACTAATCATTTACGCTCCCTGCATTTAACTATTTGTTTGCGTGACTTAATGTACAAACTATGCTTTCTTATGTTGCCGCGCATTATTATTCTATGATCGCTCACAAAGCAATCATGCTTTTGCATCTTTGTTATAAACTGACGGATTCCGCTTGGGAATTAATCGCTGATGCGGTTTCTTACGAAAAGAAATCTAATGCCCCCCGCAGCGACGATCGACCTATGCTTAACGGCATCTTATGGATCTGTGCTCCGGAACGGCATGGCGCGACATTCCTGAGCGGTTCGGGCTGAAGTCCGGCTGATCGAGCCTTCCCCGATAGTGTGTCCATTCCATCAGTATCTGCTGATGCCTTCTGGCCAAGCTAGGCGGTCGCTCTATTGCTTTTCTCAAAGCGAAAAAACCTACCGTGAGACGGGCCGGATAGACGAATCGCTTTTACTTAAGGAGACCGGAGGTGCGCAGATCCCGAATCAGCGTTCCCAACACGCTCGCCACTGAATCCACCGTGGCCCCCGAGATAGCTAGTGCCCTATTATCGGTGCCCCCGGTAACAGAATAGGCATTTGTAGTCTGGGTCGGGGCGAATGGAACCCAGGTGCCCGGAGCACCATCTGCTACGCATAGCCACCCACCATTTTGGCCCGCAACAACTGGCGTGCGCCAAGTAATGTCACCTACGCGATGCTGACCGCTGCCCGGAGCTGATGCGCGGTGGTACCAGCGGGCACCATTTCGATATTCCCCGTTCGCGTCCACTACGCCATTGTTGATGTTGCCGTTCGCCTCAATGAAGCGGATGTCGCTCGACGACAGGCCAGAAGACTTCTTGTAGTTGTTGCTGCTGGCTGAAACCCCAGTTAGAAGCCCTCCACCATAAATCAGACCAAAACCCGTAACGGATTTAAGGCTCGTGTGGCCGAAGATAAGAACGTCACTGCCGGTGGCATCCACCCCCAGGTTGAAGTCGTTCCCGTAGCAGAACTCAGACGTATTGTTAAAAAAATGCGCGTTATTCAACGTGAAGCTGAGGGGGTTGTTATAAAAAGCGCGACAATGGTCCACGTAGTTGTCATGTACACGAAGGTTCTCGATTACGTTTGACTGGCGGATAAGATCCTGCACGCCAGGACTTACTACCGGCTTAAGGCGGAAGATGTTGTGCGCGATAGTAATGTTTCTGGCTGACGCCATGCTGCCAGGGATGCCGCCAAGGTCAATTGGGTAATCGACGTTAGCGCTTGTTACTTCAATGTTGTTCCCTGTCAGTACGATATCGGAACCGTAGAGTGAGAAGATCGAATACAATCCACCGCTTAGCGTGGTCTTCGCTCGGTTATTGGTGATCACCCAACCGTTACCGCCCGCCTTGACCAGGCGTTTCTGAACGTTCTCGAAATAATTACCATCAACGACGAATGCTTGGTTATCGCTGCTGAATTCCTCACACACGATGGCGTCAGCGTCATCGCCCAAGCTGGTGATGTTGGAAAAGGTATTGGCCGACATGATCGCCCCGCGACAGTCACCCATGAAGTAGATGGCACGAGTTACATCTAGCGATGTGAGGTCAGAAAAGCGACAGCCCAGAACTATAACCCTTTTCGAGCCCTTGACCCATAGACCGAAGACGTTAGGTTGATTATTACCGAGAGTCTTGAATGTACAACCTGTAAACGCCGCATCGTGAGTGTTCTCCACCTCTACCCAAGAGTACGCGGAGTAGTTTCCGTCGAATACGACCTGATTGAACTGCGGGTTTGCGGTGGCGCCGTTCAGCTTTAGCATAGTCCCAGTGACACTAGGCAGTGCTTTAATTGTGGCGTTCTTAAGCCGCACTTGGCCGGTAGCGATGGTGATCTTGGTTCCGATGTAGCAGAGTTGGTTATAGCCGTCGACCTCGACCCCCCAGGCTGCGGAGTATTCTAGGGCAGCTTTTACCGCGGGATACCAGTCCCAAGTGTCCGGGTTTAGGGCAACAGGCTTGACAGTAATTAGATGAGCGAACTCCCAAACACTTACAGCCTGCACCGACAGTAACTGGCCAGCGTTCGTGATGGCAGTGGCCAGCCGGGCGCGCGCATGACCGACCATAGCTGACCCGGGCAAGCCTGCCAGATTCTGCCGCAAAGAGTCGTCACCGATCAGCTTTAGCTTAGCTTCGTCGGTCGCCCAGCTAGTAGTCGTCATCGGGATGAACGAGCTTTTCGCCCGGTATTCATTACCCAGATACGCCACTGTTTTGGTGGTGCGATCTAGCAGGATTCCAGATGCGTAGGCAATCGACGGCTCGTAACCACTGGCATCTATGAAGGAATTGAATTGCGCTTCGCGATTGTCCTGATCGTCGGAGAACTCAGTATCACGCGCAAGCTGCGCCGCATCGAACGCCGATTCGCGGTTGGTCTGAGCACTATGAAACGCTTCACCCCGTTGCAACTGGCAGGTATCAAACTCTGCAATCATCCCCGGGATGCTTTTGCGATTCGCCCCAAGCCGATCTGTATATGTGGGCTCGGGCCCGTTCGCGAAGCTATCTAAGCATTTCGCGTTGTCCGACAAATCGCGCGGATCGGTGCTGCCGATCGGGTTTCGGGTGTTGTAGCTCATGGTCATCTCGCTCACAGAGTAAGCCGCCGGCGCCGCAAATGAAGCGGTGCCGAGTGCACTGATTTTTATCAATTGCCGGCGACTAACCATTACGACCAACCTCAAAATAGAATCGGTTGGCAGTGTACCGGCGCAGGCGTTGTAGGCCGAATGAAGAATGTACGAATCGTTGCAACAGACTGACGCAGACGCAGCCAAACACCATGCAGACCTACCCTGCTGGCCACTCGTGGTTTATGGCGCGGTCGAAGATGTCCGCCATAGCAACGTAGTTGGGTACAGTGATAATCCAGCCCGCGTCCAGAATGGGGCGCTTGAACAGTTCGACTTTGGCGGTAAAACGCCAATGACTTACGCCGACCAAATTCGGCCCATCGTAAATATCAATGAAGCGGGCTCGGTGATAATCAAAGCCTAGTGGCGTCTTAAGTGGGCATTGAAACCATAAACTGCCCGAAAGCAGGATGTGCTCGAACCATCCCTCAAACAGCTGCGCTTCTGTGTCATTCAGAAGCCACGTGACTGTCGCCACGGTGGGGACTGATGTGAATCGACGCCACTGCCTGGCTCGCCCACTCTGCAGATCAGAGCGAGCAATCGGGCTCACGGATTGAAAGCCATAACCTTCGCGCTGCGGCAGGGGCAGAAACTTCGGAGACTCAATCATTTGCTGCCTCTATGGACCGATAAATGCTTCATTCCGGGGCGCTGTTGTCATAGAGGTACACCCGCGCGTCGTAGGGCATGCCTTCCACCGCGACGCTTCCGCTGCCTGATGGATTCACGACGGTGACCAGTGTGGGGTAACTCCACCGATTAACCGGGCCGAATAGGAGGTGCGGTGGCTCCGGATCCCAGGCGGTATCGGGATCAAAATCCAGGCTGCTCACGCTCACCCGGTATTCATCCACGTAGGTCGCCGGCCACGAACCGGAGAGCTTTCCGTCCTGCTTGCGCAAGGCGACCACCTGCGCCCCGCTGGCCGACCAATCGAAGGGCTCGGTGCTGGCCACGATCACCGATGATGCCGCACCTAAGTTCACCGGCTGCCTGAAGCGCTTCGAAACAGAATGGCTGACCACCAAGACCTACGCCGCCAGCACCCTGAAGGAAATCAAATTCAAACTGGCACGGTACCGCGAGGACCTGGGTCACCTGATGATGGGCCAACTGGATGTGCTGACAGTAGCGGAGTACCTGGATGGTTTCGATAACAACGCCTACACCAAGCACCGGGGCCTGCTGGTCCAGGTATTCGCGTTTGCCGTGGCCAAGGGTTTGTGCGATCGCAACTGCGCAGAGCTGACCCTGGTAAAGAAGGAAGCCGAGAAGAAGCGCCAGCGGCACACCGTCGAGGGTCTGAACAAGATTTTGGAATACGTGGAGACGCCGGTCTGGCTGAAGCGCGCGATTCGACTGGGGTTGCTGAGTCTTCAGCGCCGGGAGGATATCGTGATGTGGCCGAAATCGGCCGTGGACCTCGAGCTGAACACCATCAAGGTGTCGCCCGGGAAGACGCAGAACTATGGGAAACCTGTGCACCTGGAGATTGTCATGGGGCAGGCCCCGCGGGAGGTGGTGCTGGAGTGCGTGAGATCGCCGGTCGTCTGCCCGCACCTGATTCACTACTCGCCAAAGGCGCGCAAGCGGACCCAGCTGGACGCCAAGCTACACTGGAACGCAGTGACGGCGGACTATCTGACCAAGCCTTTCGCCCAGGCGCGGGACGATTCGAAGGCTTATGAGGAAATGCCGGCCGGTGAGCGCCCAACCTTCCACGAGATTCACGCGCTTGGTGCCTGGCTGTATGAGCAACAGGGTTTCGAGCAGGAATACATTCAGGCTCTGATGGGGCACGCTGACGTGAAGATGACCGAACATTACCAGGCGGGACTCGGTGATGATGAAGTGGTTTACATGAAGGTGAAAGCCGACCTGAAGGTGTAGCGCAGTGGTCGTTTGCCCAAAATATTCCCAAAGTTTGGGACGCGATTTGAGGGAAATCTCCTACTTTTTCGTGATTTTATCAACGCAATACCCAGCACCTGCCCAATCGTCCTGAGGCATGCCCAAGCTCCATCAGCCCATTCCTGATAAACTCCCTCACCTCCCAGCCTCACCGATTCCAGATCCCTCATGTCCGTAACCACCGCCACACCCGCCCCACTCTCCCGCCGTTTCTCCGTCGCGCCGATGATGGACTGGACTGACTAAAATAATATTCCTTTATATTTCAGCACTATAAAAACTAAACAATCCTTGCTGTAGCAAAAATTAAGCAGTGAAAAAGACAGAAATAGCCCAGAAAGAGCTATTTTTTACACGAAAGTCTGTCCAATCCATGACATTCCGGACTGACATCCCAGACATGACGCTAAGAGACTGTTGGCGCCGACGCTGAATTGACCAGTTACCGAGATGCCACTGATCCTGCCTGATTCCTCGCGAACCATTTCCTGAGCTGGATTTCTGCCAATTGGAGTTGGGTCAGTCTTGCGTCGGCACGTGGGTCAATTCGGCGTCGGCGCCAACTATTAGTACTCCCGAACCATGGTCAAACCTCGCTCATCTTATGTAAGATCTGACGCATCATTGCGCCACTAAGCTCAGCGACGCGTAATCAAGGAGTGAGCATGCACAGGATCGACCATGGCCGCGAACAGTAACTTCTCCTTTCTTCAGGAACACGACCCTGTTTTCCTGCAACTGGCGACCACGGCCGAACAGATCTTTGCCAGCGATCCCAACACGACCCTGATAAAGCTGCGCCAGCTGGGCGAGGCTTTGGCTCAAGACCTGGCCAGCCGCGCCGGTATAGAGTTCGATGCCACCACCAAGCAGACCGACCTGCTCTACAAATTAAGCCGGGATATCCAGCTCGATCAAAAAATCCGCAGTCTGTTCCACACGCTGCGCACCGAAGGCAACAAAGCCACTCACCAATTTCGTACTCAGCATCGTGAAGCATTGGACGGGCTGAGGGTCGCCCGCGCCTTGACCATTTGGTACCACCAGTCGTTCGGCAAGCAAGGTGATAAGTTCAGCCCCGGCCCCTTTGTAAATCCGGAAGACCCCAGCACTCCGCTGCGCGACCTACAAAACCAGATTGAGCAGCTGAAAGCTCAATTGAGTGAGTCGAGTGAGCAACTAGAAAACAACCAGCAACTGGCTGAGCTGATAAAGCGTGAAGCTGAAGAATACGCCGTTCTCGCTGAGCAAATGGGTGCTGAATCAAGCCTCCACAAGCAGCAAGCCAAACAGCATGAAGCCGAACTGGAAAGGTTGCGCAGTGAGCACGAGCAAAGCATCAAAGCACTGCAAGTTCAGCTGCTAACCCAGCCACAGGCCTCATCACAGGTCATGCACCGCACAATGCGGGCGACCCAAAAATTTGACTTGAGCGAAGACCTCACCCGGATCCTCATTGACCAGCAGTTGGTCAATGCTGGCTGGGACGCGGACTCCCTCGATCTGACATACAAAAAAGGCGCCCGCCCCGAAAAGGGAAAAAACAAAGCTATCGCCGAATGGCCCACCAGCATTCCAAACGCCGATGCCGACTATGTCCTGTTTGCAGGCCTGACGCCGGTAGCCATCGTTGAAGCCAAGCGTAAACGCATCAATGTTGCAGACCGCATTCCACAGGCTGCGCGTTATTCGCGCGAATACAGGTTCGCCCCGGACCAGCTGAAACCATGGCTGGAGGCCGGTCACCCTGCTGCCTGGAATGATGGTGAAGGCAAAACCTTCCAGGTGCCCTTCGCCTTCGCCTGCAATGGTCGCCCTTACATCAAGCAACTCGCCGAACAATCCGGCACCTGGTTCCGAGACCTGCGCAGCCCGGCCAACACAGCCCGGCCGCTGCAAGACTTCCATAAACCCGAAGACTTGCGCGACCTGCTCAAGCGCAGCCGTGCCGAGGCCGAAGCCAAGCTCAAAGAAGAAGGCTTCGCCTATCTGAAGTTGCGCGATTACCAGGAAAAGGCGATCCATGCCGTTGAACAAGCCTTGGCCAACAACCAACGCGACTGCCTGCTGGCGATGGCCACTGGCACAGGCAAAACCCGCACTATCATTGGCTTGATGTACCGCTTCCTGAAAACCGAACGCTTCAAGCGCATTCTGTTTCTGGTCGATCGCAGCGCCCTCGGTCAGCAAGCGATCGACTCGTTCAACGACACCACCCTTGAGCAAAACCACACGCTCGCGCAGATCTACGACATCAAAGAGCTGGGCGACATGGCCGCCGAAGCGGAAACCCGCATCCAGGTGGCTACCGTACAGGCCATGGTCAGCCGGATTTTCCGCTCCGACACGCCACCTTCAGTCGGCGAGTTCGACTGCATCATCGTCGACGAAGCCCACCGTGGTTACACCCTTGATCAGGAAATGAGCGAGGGCGAACTGGCCGTCCGCGATCACAATCAGTACCTCTCGCAGTACCGCCGCGTACTGGATTATTTCGATGCGTGCAAAGTCGGCCTGACTGCGACCCCGGCCAAACACACCAGCGAGATTTTCGGCAAACCCGTGTTCACCTACAGCTATCGCGAAGCTGTGGCAGACGACTGGCTGATCGACCATGAACCGCCGATCCGTTACGAGACGCAACTGAGCAAACACGGCATCCGTTTTGAAAAGGGAGAATCGGTCAGCGTCATCGATACACAGACCGGCGAAGTCGATGTCGCCGAGCTGGAGGACGAACTCAACTTCAACATCGAGTCGTTCAACCGCCGGGTGATCACCCCTGCTTTTGACAAAGTGATTTGCGATGCCCTGGCCAATGAGCTGGACCCTTTTGGCGAAGAAAAAACCATGATCTTCTGCGTCAACCAGGCCCATGCCGAGCGGGTAAAAAACCTGCTCAATGAAGCCTTCAAAGACGCTTACGGCGAGCAATACAACCAGGCAACGGTGCAGATCATCACCGGCCAAAGCGACAAGGTCGAACAGCTGATTCGCAAATACAAAAACGAACCGCACCCCAGCATTGCAATCACCGTCGACCTGCTGACCACCGGCATCGACGTGCCAAAAATCTGCAATCTGGTGTTTATGCGCCGGGTACGCTCACGCATCCTCTATGAGCAGATGAAAGGCCGCGCCACCCGCCGTTGCGACGACATCGGCAAAACGGTATTCCGCATTTACGACCCGGTCGACCTCTACGCCAGCCTGGAAGCCGTCGACACCATGAAGCCGCTGGTGAAAAACCCCAACGTATCCCTGGAGCAATTGGTCAGCGAACTCACCAGCGATGCCAGTCATGACGCTCCCGGTAATCAGGAAGACAGCAGCCACGCCCATGACGTGCTCGACGTACTCAGCCAGCGCATCATGCGGATTTTGCGCAAGGCCGATCACAAAGCTGAAACCAAGCCCCCGCTGAAGAAGAAGCTTGAGGAACTGGAGGACATGTGGGGCGTGGAACCGGCAAAACTGCACAAACATCTGCATGAGCTGGGGCCAAGGCAGGCGGCCGAGTTCATTCGCGAACATAGCCAACTGCTGACCCAATTGAATGCCGTCAGCACCCTGCTGGGCTCGGAAAACTATCCGATCATTTCCACCCACAGCGACGAACTGCTCCTGCGTGAGCAAAGCTACGGCGCCTATCAAAAGCCCCAGGATTACCTCGAAAGCTTCCACGACTTCGTCCACAGCCAACTCAACCAATCCACAGCCTTGGGCGTAGTCGTCAATCGCCCCAAAGACCTCACCCGCGAACAATTGCGCACTGTGCGCTTGCTGCTGGATCAGCATGGTTTCAGCGAAGTCAGCCTCAAAAGCGCCTGGCGCAACCAGACCAACCAGGAAATCGCTGCCAGCATCATTGGCTTTATCCGCCAGGCCGCGATAGGCGAAGCCCTTCTGCCCTTCGACCAACGCGTGGCCAACGCCATGCAAAAAATTTACGCCCTTGAGCCGTGGACGTCCGTACAACGCAAGTGGCTTGATCGCCTGGCCAAACAATTGGTGCACGAGGTGGTCATTGACCCGCAACAAGTCAACGATGCCTTCCAGAACGATGGCGGCCTCAAGAGCTTGAACCGTCACCTGGGCGGCAACCTGGATAAGGTATTGGGAGCCTTGAATGACAACCTGTGGCCTGCGGTCGGCTGAGCCCATTGACAGCGACCGGGCGAAAACACCTAGACTGTCCTCAGTCCCAGGACAAAGGACAGTTGCTAGCTGAGGTGATATGAAGAGTCAAGACGTACTGTTGCTGATCAAACTGATTTGCCTGGAGCAGCGCGAGCGCCAGCAGCAGCAACTCGACAGTGAAACAGCAGAACTGCTCAAGCTCAGCGACACCGCCGAGCAATGGCAAGGCTGGGAAGACCACACCGAACAAGACCCGCCCGTGCACCAGGAAAGCTACTCCGTGCGCGCCCTGCAAGCCTCACTGGGCATCAGCAAAACCGAAGTTGCCTCTGCACTCAAACGCTGCCAGCAAATTGGACTGTTACGCCTGGAGCCAAGCACCCTGCTGCCTCGGGTCAACAGCAAAGCGCTGTTGGGGTTTATTGAGCACGGCTTGCGCTATGTGTTTCCGGTCAAGCCCGCCGAACTGGTCCGCGGCATCCCCACCAGTTTTTCCGCCCCCGTGTTGCAGGGCAAATTGATGAGCGGCGGCGACCTGATTCACGTCTGGCCAGACGCCTATGGCACGCGCAAAGGGCAATCCATCACGCCCCTGTTCAAGACAGTGCCCGGTGCCGTCAAGAAAGACCCGCGCCTATATGAATACCTGGCGCTGATCGATGCCGTGCGCCTGGGCAATGCTCGGGAAGCCAATCTGGCGAACAAACTGCTACGTGAGAAAATTCTTTAACCATGAGCCGCGCACAAAACATTCAGATGCTCGAAGTCGTCGCCGAGGCGCTCGGCGAAGACCTCTGCCAGGAGGTCGCTTTCGTCGGCGGTTGCACGACCGCCTTGCTGCTGACCGACGAATTCACCCTGGAAGAAGTGCGCTACACCGACGATGTCGATCTGGTGGTGCACCTGACAGGCTATGCCCAATGGCAAACGCTGGTGGCACAACTCAAGCAAAAAGGCTTCACGCAATCGCCGCAGGACGAGGTCATTTGCCGCCTGCGACTGGGCGAGTTGAAAGTCGACTTCATGCCCGAAGATGCCGAAACCGCCAACCTGCTGGGCTGCAACAACCGCTGGTTCAGCGACGGCCTGGCCAACGCGCAATGGCATCAGTTGCCAAGTGGCCGCCGCATTCGCCTGTTCAGCCCGCCCTACTTTCTCGGCAGCAAACTGGAAGCCTACGCCGGTCGCGGCGCGCAGAACCCACTGGGCAGCCAGGACCTTGAGGACATTCTCAATCTGGTCAACGGCCGGGAGGAACTGCTGGCCGAAGTAAAATCTGCCGCCCGAGAACTTCGCATCTACCTGAACCAAACACTGGCAGGCCTGCTGTGCATCAATGACTTCGGTTATCTGGTGCAAGATGCTGCACGCGGGGATAGCGACCGTGAGCAGATCATCTGGCAGCGCCTACACTACATCATCCAGGTAACCGCCTGAATGCACGCGACCGTCAAATGGCAGACCCAGGCCGGTAGTCACACAGCGGACAATCGCGATGCCTTCGCCCATACCGCGCAGGCAAACGCCCGCCTTTACCTGATCGCCGATGGCAGCAGCAGTCACCCGCGCAGCGGTGAATTGGCTCATGCCTTGCTGAATGATCTGACCCAGGGTTTTGGCCAGTTACCGACGCAAGAACTGGACGCCGAGCAACTGGCCAGCGCACTCCAGCAGATCATCACCGCCAGACATCAAACACTGCGGAGCGATTTCCCCCTGGCCGCCTGCAGTTATCTACTGCTTTGCCTGCTCCCCGATGCGGCATTCACGATTCACGAAGGCGACTGCTGCCTGGGCTTCATTGATCTGGACAGTGAAATCAACTGGCTCAGTACTGTACATTGCGCACCCAACTGGCAGGGTGATCTCACCCTCGCACAGATTGCTCGGGACTCAACACGCCACAGCCTGACCCGCTGCTTCAGCGCCCGGCGCGAGAGCAACCCTGAGATCAACTTTTGGCCTGCCCGCCCGAACCAACACTGGTTACTGGCGAGCGATGGCTTCTGGGCCGGCTTATGCACCCAGACCCAACAAACATTTCTGCGAGACGGCCACTTGCCCGCCCCGCCCACCGATGACGACATCAGCTGCCTGAGCGTCATCCCCAGCCCCATTTTTTTAGAGCGCGCCCCATGACCAACAGCGACATCGTCCAGAAGCTCTGGAACCTTTGCGACGTCCTCCGTGACGACGGCATCAACTACAGCGATTACGTCACCGAACTGGTGCTGCTGCTGTTCATCAAGATGGAATTCGAACAGGTCCAGAACAACGACAGCTTCAGCCACAAGCTGCCCGAAGGCGCGCGCTGGCCGGACCTGAACGGCAAGTCCGGTCTCAACCTGCTCAACCACTACCGGCAGATGCTCCTCGACCTGGGTCAAAACGCCGACCCGTTGATCGCCGCCATCTACGCCGATGCCCAGACGCGCCTGAAAGAGCCGCGCCACCTGGAACAACTGATCAAAAGCCTCGACGGCATCGACTGGTTCAGCGCCCGCCGCGATGGCCTCGGCGATCTGTATGAAGGCCTGCTGGAAAAGAACGCCAGCGAAACCAAATCCGGTGCGGGCCAGTACTTCACCCCGCGTCCGTTGATCGACAGCATCATCAACTGCATCAAGCCCCAGCCGGGCGAAGTCATTCAGGACCCGGCCGCCGGCACCGCAGGCTTCCTGATTGCCGCAGATGCCTACATCAAAAGCCAGACCGACGATCACTACGACCTCGACGAAAAGGCCCGCAGTTTCCAGCGCAACCGCGCCTTTGTCGGCGTAGAACTGGTGCCGGGCACCCGTCGCCTGGCATTGATGAACACCCTGCTGCACGGCATGGAAGGCGACGAAGAAGGCGTGGTGCACCTGGGCAACGCCCTCGGCCAAACCGGCGCCAACCTGCCGAAAGTCGACGTGATTCTCTCCAACCCACCGTTCGGCACCGCCAAGGGCGGCGGCGGCCCGACCCGTGACGACCTCACCTACAAGACCAGCAACAAGCAACTGGCCTTCCTGCAGCACATCTATCGCGGCCTCAAACCCGGTGGCCGCGCCGCTGTGGTGCTGCCAGACAACGTACTGTTCGAAGCCGGCGTCGGCACCGACGTACGTCGCGACCTGATGGACAAGTGCAACCTGCACACTATCCTGCGCCTGCCGACCGGGATCTTTTATGCCCAAGGCGTGAAGACCAACGTGCTGTTTTTCCAGAAAGGCACTGTTGAAAATCCGCGTCAGGATCAGGGCTGCACCCAGCGCGTTTGGGTCTATGACTTGCGCAGCAACATGCCGAGTTTCGGTAAGCGCACGCCGTTTGGTGCCACGCACCTCAAGCCTTTCGAAGAGGCGTACGGGGTCGATGCCAATGGCAACAGCCCGCGTGCGGAGAATGTCGAGGGGATTGCTGAGCTCAGCCGCTTCCGGGTGTTTACTCGCGATGACATTGGGCAGCGTGGAGACTCGCTGGATATCAGTTGGTTGAAGGATGCGGACAGTCTGGATGCCAACGACTTGCCGGCACCGGAGGTGTTGGCGGGTGAGGCGATGGCTGAGCTGACTGAGGCGTTGCATGAGTTGGAAGAGTTGATGAAAGCGCTGGGGGCTGGGGATGAAGTGGCGGCGCAGAAGCAGTTGATGGCTGAGGTGATGGGGTTGGTGGTGGCTCGGGAGAATGGGGATGAGTGAATTGCCGCAAGGATGGGAAGTTGCTGCCTTAGGGGATGTATGTACCCAGCCTATACAACGAGCCCCCGGCGATGATGAAGAGTTTATTTACATCGATATCGCAAGCATTGACCGAACACTGAAAACCGTATCGGAGCCACAACATTTGCTAGGAGCTGGAGCTCCAAGCCGGGCCCGAAAAATGGTCAACACAGGCGATGTTATCGTTTCGATGACACGGCCGAATCTTAACGCTGTAGCCTTAATTCACGAACAACATAACAACTGCATTGCTTCAACCGGGTTCGATGTTTTGAAGCCAGTTGAGGTCGAACCGAGATGGATTTTTGCTGCTGTACGGTCAGCACATTTTGTCGAAGCCATGTGCGAAAAAGTCCAAGGTGCGCTATATCCGGCTGTGAATAGTGCTGATATTCGTAAATACAAAATACCTATCCCATCCCGTGCAGAACAAACCCGTATAGCCCAAAAGCTTGATGAGCTGCTAAGCCAGGTCGACACACTCAAAGTCCGCATCGATGCCATACCCGCCCTACTCAAACGTTTCCGGCAATCTATTCTCGACGCCGCGGTATCTGGGCGGCTGACAGATGAGTGGCGCGAGATCAGTATGCCCGCTCCCTGGAGCAGTAACACATTAGGTGAGCTCTCAAAGCGACTACATCAAGGAGTCAATACATCCGCTGAGAAAATTGAATACTCTGAAACAGGATTTCCAATACTGCAGGCTAAGCATATAACTTCTGGGGAAGTGCTTTTTCACGATGCACGGTTCGTCAACTCCAATCTCTTTGAACAATACAGAGACAAGTACTGTCCTCCTCAAGGTTCAATTCTGTTTACAAACATTGGAACCATCGGCAGGTCAGTTGTTATAAAGGAAGCGACCGACTACTTGATTGCCTGGAATATTTTTCTTATCAGGCCTTCCGACACGATTTCAGCTGACTTCCTACGCATGTATCTTGAGCTCTTGAGGCACCAAGGTTATTACGAAAGTCTTTATCGTGGCGGGGCTACCCAGTTTGTTAACAAGCAGCAACTTTCAGCTATTGATGTTCCGCTCCCCTCTCTTGATGAACAAGCCGAAATCGTCCGTCGCGTAGAACAACTCTTCGCCTTCGCCGACCAACTGGAAGCCAAAGTCGCCTCGGCCAAAACCCGTATCGACCTCTTGACCCAAAGCATCCTGGCCAAAGCCTTCCGCGGTGAACTGGTGCCCCAAGACCCGAACGACGAACCCGCCAACGTGCTGCTGGAGCGCATCAAAGCCCAACGCGTTGCTACTTCCAAGGACAAACGCGGAAGGAAAAACGCCTGATGCCGCAGCGTGTCGACCACATAAGCCAAAGCTTATTCTCGAGCATTCCTATGCTTAGGCCTTCGGGGCAGCTTGCGACTGCCCATTCACAGCAATCTGATTCCTCTCGCCTAGTCTGCGAGCTCTTGAGTTATTCGATAATGCGCAGCAAAACAATCAGATCAATCAAGCCTCGGTCAGTTATAAGTGGAGCAGGTAAGCCGAAATGAAGCTTCTGCACTTCGAACTAATTGGTCAGTACAAGGGACTGGCTAATCAGCGGTTTGACTTTTCTGATGCCCCAGGAAAAATAATCGCACTTATTGGTTTGAATGGGTCAGGCAAGTCGCAGCTGATGGAGCTCATCGCAGAAGTCTTTGCCTATCTGGAGCGAAGGAAGCGAACAGACTTTCGCGTTCGAAAAATCCTAAATTATCGCTTCAATCTGAGCTATGAGTGGTCAGACGATGACCATGATAGAGAACGACTAAAACGCTATACGGTACAACTTGAAGCTAACCAGTCAATTTTGGTCAGCCGCAGTGTTTTCATATCTGCAGTCGCCAATGATTTAAATGACGTTACAGCGCAATGGTCACATGGGGAAGACTGCGTACTCGCGGAGCTGCCTTTACCTCGTTTGATAGGTTATGCCTCCGGTTTAAACGAGAACCTCCAACGCTCCTTCATGCGCAATGCCTTACAGTACTTTGACGTAATGAGCACTAGGTCTCGACGTCGTATCGAGTTGGCGCAACCTAATGTCGATGCGGTCGTTTACGAACAGATCAACTATAAGTACAGAAGGCGTTTTCCAGGTATATTCGGTGCTCCATCGACGAGCGACTTGGATGATCCACTGCGCACGCGAGAAGCTGACACGCCACTACCAAGCTCACTTTTTCTAGACTACGACTGCACCAATTTGGTGGTTACGGCCCTTGGGTTATTAAGTGATGCCGAGCGCGACCTGCTGTGGCCAGAGATCCGAATGAAGCATCCTCGCAAAGTAGTTCTGCATTACGATTTGCGGCGCGTCCCTGTTGAGCAAGACAGCATCGAAGATCTCAAACAGCTAGTACGCGCAGTGGGGGACGGGAGCATACGAGGTCTATCGACCCGGACTACAGATGAACAGTATGAGCTGTACGAACTCGATTATCTGCGCGCCGAAATCACGATCGATTTCATGATCCCTAATGTCGTCGAGCAGCTAAGAGAAACATATCGTGATCCCGCCCGATTATTCTGGAAACTCTACAAGTTGCAATTGTTAGGCGTTGGGCAATGGTCGCCCAATATACGAAAAGTACTTCGGGATGACGCTTTAGACGAACATGTCAAAAAACCGCTTAAGGGTAAGCTGCCGCTTACTGTGGTCGAGCTGGAGCTGTCTGATGGAGAGCACTTTGCACCAATCGACGATTTGAGTGACGGAGAAGCTCAGCTGCTCCATACGATTGGTGCGGTAAGGCTTTTTGGCGACGCCGAATCATTATTCATATTCGACGAACCCGAAACGCATCTAAACCCGAGCTGGCGCACCCGTTATCACTTGGGGTTTGAGCAGGCAGGTCGCGGGCTAGTTACCTCGCAAGCGTTGATTTCAACACACTCACCATTCTTGATTTCGTCCTTGCATCGCGAGGCTGTCTATCGATTCGAGAGGATTGATGGCCAGTCAGCCATGGCCTCGCCATCCAGCGAAACCTTTGGGGCTTCGTTTGAAGTCCTAATTAAGAAATTCTTCGGCCTCCGATCTGCGATATCACAAACAGCAGTTGATGAAATTCGCAGCCACCTTAATGACGTAAATATGGATAACGCTCACAAGCGACAATGGATCGAAGAGCAGCTTGGCGAGTCGATGGAGCGCGCCTATTTACTACAGCGCTTGGAGGTCTGATGTTACTTCCCGTAAGAGCAGGCCTTGCCCCGAGCGCTGTATTTAGAGGCCTAAACGCACTTGTGCGTGAAGTGTTCCTTGCTAGTTGTTCCGGGCGAACCATCGATGAATCAACCCTCCCCTATGGGCTTTGGAGTGCAGTTCAAGCAAATCCCGCTACGGATGCTCGTTTTCAGGCACTCGCAGTCACTATTAGAGCTCTTGATGATGAGGGCAGGTATCAGCTCTATCTTGGGATCCGCACGGCGTCTAGCGTGAGGCAACTCTTCACAGATCCCATTGCCGCGACACAGGAGATTCCAGAGGCAGTAAATGCCGAGCTGAAGAACCTGACTACACATCTATTCAAAAGTAGCTCTACGCTTGCCGGAATCACGCAGGCTTGCGGAGAAACTGTCAAGGATCACTACAACCGTTACAGCGCTATTCATCCGCCGGGCAATGGCAATGTCTGTGGTATATGCGCGACAGAGTATCTCGCGCAACGACGGAGTGGAGTCGCTGAAAACGACCAATGGCGGGCACCATATGACCATTTATTGGCGAAGGAAAAATACCCGCAATTTGGGATCGACCCCGACAACCTGATGCCTATTTGTAACACGTGTAATTCAAAAGCCAAACTCGCTAAAGACCTTTTGAACAATTTAGCCGGACAGCGGCGTATGTGCTTCGACCCTTGGACTGAAAATTTTCAAGGACAAGTAAATCTACAGATCGATTTCCAAGATACCTTGCCAATAGTTACTTGGGTTATGTCACCTCAACCACTTACAAATCAAAGCAAACTGACGACTTGGGATGAGGTTTATCGAGTCAAGGAGCGCGTTGAAGGAGAGTTCCGCGCCTTAGAAGAAAAGCTTGCAGAAGATTTAGACTGTAGAGATCTAGCAGCCTTTAAGCATTCCATCACAGCCAAAGCCCATGCGAGGAAGCAATTTGAGAGAAGAACACCATTTAACTACTGGCGCCACTTGCTGTATGAGTCCTTACTTCGATTAGCCGACACGGACCTAGAGAAACTCAGAATTCTTATTCATGCAGCCCTAGACCCAAATGGCGATGCCGCAACAACATATGGCATCTGAGGGCCTGTACCTTGCCGATATTCAACCGCAAAAGAGGTAAAGCACCAGTACACGCGTGAGTTTTTTTCTTATTACGCGTAAACACACTTACCCCCCCAGAGACCACACTACTTTCAGCTAAGTATACCTACGCTAAGCTACGCCCGACTTTACTGGGCTTGCAGCGTTTCCAGGAAACTCATAATCCTTCGGTCTGAAGTTGAAACGTCAGCGGGCTCAATCACATTTCAGCAAGCCGCGCGGTACCGCCTAGTTCCCAGCTGTCAGCTGAAGTCCGGTTTCCTTAAGGCTAGGTATACCTCATCCGGCGCTTGCCCCCAAAAAATGCAAACCCACTTCTAGATGGTGAGAGTGAGGGACTGCCTATATTGTTCTGCATGGCATATAGCAAAAAACAATGCGATAGTTTTTTATGTTCTCTGGAGTAGTTGAGACTTTTCTAGCGGATCATCCATTTCCAAATCTGCTCCGTGTTAGCTAACGAACACTCATCAGACATTTTTTTTGATGGACTTCCCACGCGTCTCCGCCAACACTCGGTGCCGCGATGTGATAACAAAGGAGCGCAAACAGATGGGATCCTCGATTACCTGGCTTGACCATGACGGTGCCGCCCGCGACCGAAGTCTTCGTTTGCTGAGTTTTTTTAAAGCTCCTGAGTCAAGAGATGAGCTCGGCATCGGCAGTGTGCGTGACGCCATCTCGGATCAACTTTTTCCAGGTACCTCAACGATTCACACTCGGCTCCGCTATTTCTTTTTCATACCTTGGCTTTACATCGAGATCGAGGTCAAAGGTACGACCGCGTCTCGCTTCCCTGCCGCTGGCCGAGAGGCCGAAATTCGCCTAATGGCTTACCTCGACAAGAATGAGCCTTCGGACGCTTGGGGTATTGCAGGTCGTAGATCCCGGAGCGAACTTAAGCGCCTTCCTAGCTCTGTGTATTGGGCCGCGCTGGGCAACTGGGGCTTTCGGACTCATTCTGGTAGCCAGCAGCAACACTTTTCTATGGCCGAACGTTTGAAGGCCACTCAGACTACGCGATCCAGACGTATCGAAATTGAGTATGAATCAGGGGAACAACGAGGACTCTGGCATCCAGAGTTAAAGAAACTCATGCCTAAAGACTTCCCTGAAAATGCGCATTTAGCACTGACACGCCTGGAATCAGAGTTTTTGCTTGATCGTTGGCGTCAGTTACACCCCGACTCACTGTTGACTTGGCTGGCCGTGAACAGCTCACCCCAAGACAACTTCAAGGAAGTGAACACCATTTGGGAACACCCAAAATTCGCTGAATTTCCAGGTCGATACAAAACGCTGCTCAAACATTGCCGCCGATTTGATGCACTGATCCAAGGCGCTGCGCGTCTCTACAACCTCCAACTGGCAAGACTGGAACAACGGGAAGATCTGATCAAAAAGCATGGCGATGCACTGATCGAGTGGGAGACTTCAGAGGTACACCTCCTTGAGGGTTGGAGTCTTGCTGAGTTTTGGATTTCTGTAGGTAGAAATGGCTACATGGTCCCCATCAGGACTCAAGAATTTGTGACGCGCTGGTTTGCTTTGGTCATGAAAAAACAAAGTGGTCTTGGGAGCTATAAGCCCGCACTTGACCTCATTGAACGAAGAGAGCGTGAGCTAAAGGGTGGACGCTCCAGATTCAGCAACAAAGCTGCGCGTACGTCTTGGGGCGGCGAGGCAGGCCTGAATAGGCTCAATTTTCGATGGTCGATTGCACAAAGCATGCTGGGAGAATGGCATGAAGGGATGAAGCGCAAATGATCAACCAAGACCAGCGCAGCATGTTAGTCGATGCCTTGACCCCTCCTCCGGATCACACTTTCGAGACCGGCATAGTTACGTCATTTTCCCTTGATCTGGTGACGTTGCTTA
The DNA here is from genome assembly GCF_056402055.1 of Pseudomonas sp. P4_C4. Classification (NCBI taxonomy): domain Bacteria; kingdom Pseudomonadati; phylum Pseudomonadota; class Gammaproteobacteria; order Pseudomonadales; family Pseudomonadaceae; genus Pseudomonas; species Pseudomonas sp. P4_C4. The sequence continues at coordinate 53,137 of NZ_JBFUID010000023.1, forward strand.
GCGTACCTCTCAATCTTTGCTGGCTCGCAAATCCAAAAACTCCTACTGCAGATATCGATCCGCTTGCGACGCTTGAAGGAATGCGTAGGACCGCGTCGAAACTTACGGTTTTTTGCCAACCCGGGCGGCTCCAACCACCGCGAATTGTCAGCCCTTTGTTCGTATTGCTGGAAGACATGGTCTATGAGGCTAGAGCGCCCCACGGAGGAGCTTTCCATCCTAAGGTTTGGCTGTTGAAATTCAAATCCAATGTGATTGGCAGGCCGGCTGTGCTGCGGCTTTTGGTGTTGTCTCGAAATCTAACGGACGATGCATCATGGGACCTCTCATTAAGATTGGATGGGCATGTCAGCAAGAAGCGAAACAGCCAGAACAAACCTTTGGTTAACTTCATTGCTAGCCTGAGCGAGCTGTCCATTCGGAAGTTAGCTACAGCCCGAATTGATAAATTACAGAGCCTCGCAAACGATGCCCACTACGCGGAATGGGAGCTACCAGGTGATTTTGAAAGCCTTAATTTCCACGCATTGGGGTTGGGCAAAAAACCTGCGAAGTGGATTCCATGCCCGACCATAAATGAGCGCTGGGATGAGCTGGGAGTAATTTCGCCTTTCATCACTGCTGAGGCGATTAAGGCCCTAACAGAAAGCACTTACTCCGCTACCTTTTTGATATCCAGACCCGAGGAGCTGGATCGACTACCCGAAAAAAACTCAACTTACTTTGGTGAGGACTGGGTGYTAAATGACCAAGTGGACTCACCTGAAGATACTGACGAGCTCCCAGGTCGGCAGCAAGGGCTACATGCGAAATTGTTCGTTGGCAGGAAAGCGTGGAATACGCATATGTTTCTAGGATCCGCTAACGCAACCTCTGCGGCCCTGCTAGCCGGCCAGAACGTCGAGTTCATGGTGGAGCTGATTGGACGCCACAGTAGAGTCGGAGTCCCCTCGAACTGGACTTCTGATGTGGGCATAGGCGACATCATCTGCCGCTATCAGCGCTCACCCGTTATTGAATCTGATGAAGCTGAGCAGACTCGCGCCTATCTGGACAAGCTGCGTCAACTTATCAGCAGTGCGGAGTTGCATCTGACCTGTACTCAACAGGAGGATGATTGGGTCTTGTGGCTGGCCGGGGTCGAGAAAGTTGACTTTGGACAGGTCGAGGTGAGTTGCTGGCCAATATCAATCAATCAAGCAAGAGCGATATCGTTATCATCGTCAGAACGCCTTCCAGCGATGAGACTTGGGAATTTTTCACTTGAGGATTTGACATCGTTTCTGGCCTTCAACCTTAAGCTTGACGGTCAGCAGCAAAGTTTTGCTTTGAATCTGGTGATGCACAACGCCCCTCCTAACCGAGACATAGAAGTGCTTCGGACAGCGCTAAAGAAGCCTGGTGCCTTCATCCGATACCTACTTCTACTGCTCGGTGATTGGGACCCAGGTTCGCGTACGTACGATGGTGAAGCTGGCTCCCAATGGCAAATTTCTCCAACAGCCGGCGATGCCCCCCTTTTTGAAATGCTGGCCAGGGCATTCGCTCGCGAGCCAGAAAGGCTCACTTTTATCGCTGAGCTCATGCGACGCCTGCGCAGGGACTTACCCATGGATGTTGAGTCTGCGATACCCAATGACTTCGAAGCACTCTGGAAACCGTTTGAGCAAGCCTTGGCGCAAAAAAGGAAGCGTAAAGCATGACTTCGTTCTCATCAGATCTAGTCCTTGCTCAGCTCAAAGACTTTCAACGAACGACCGTTAACTACGCTTTTCATCACCTTTTCGACTCACCGCACCCCACTCGACGCTTCCTTGTGGCGGATGAGGTCGGCCTTGGTAAAACGCTGGTTGCCAAAGGCCTCATCGCACGGGTAGTGGAAAGGCTCCAAGTGCAATCTGAGCGGATTGACATCATCTACGTCTGCTCCAACGCCGACATCGCGGCCCAAAACGTGGCGCGCCTCATGCTGCCAGGCCAACCATCGTTCGCGAGAGCAACAAGACTCACGCTACTGCCTCTAGAAGTTCATCGTCTGCGGGAGCATTCAATCAACTTCATTAGTTTCACCCCCGGAACCACGTTCAACCAAGGAAATCGACCGGGCAGAAAAGACGAGCGTCGGCTGATTTATCAGATGCTAGCCAACCTTCCTGGACTGACCCGCAGAGGGCTTAAAAACGCACTGCAAGGCCAGGCAAAGGAAAGCTGGTTTGCTGATGCAGACATCAAGCTGGAGTACGACACAGCCATAGCAACGACGTTTTGTTCCGCGGTCATTGCTGACAACGCTCTTCATGCATTACTAATTGAGACCGCGCAGTCGTACAGTGATCGTCGCCGAAAAATATCCTCTCAGACCCGTCAAAACTGCCTCCGCTTGATTGGTGAGTTGAGGCGGTGCCTCGCCAAGTCATGCCTCTCCGCACTCAACCCCAACCTGATCATCCTCGACGAGTTTCAAAGGTTTAATGATCTGCTTGCCCCTGCGGACGACAATCCCGCAGCAGAACTCGCTCAGGCGATGTTCAACAGCTCGGTCGGCAAGGTTCTTTTGCTCTCAGCTACGCCTTACAAGATGTACTCTTCGGCCCTAGATGAAGAGGATCACTACGAAGATTTTCTCAAGACTGTTGGCTTCCTGATGGAGGACGATAGGAAGTTGGAACATCTGAAAGATGATTTAGGAGCTTTCAGATCGGCACTACTCAGCGCTCGATCCGCCGAGGACTTCGCACCGGTGACGCGTCTAAAAGCACGAATCGAGTCAGCCCTTCAATCAGTGATGTGTCGCACCGAACGCGTCGGTTTAACCAAGAAGCAGGACGCCATGGTCCAACCAACCCAAATGGTGCCGGCACTGACCTCAGGTGATCTGTTTGATCTGCGAACAGTTGACGCAGTCGCCCGCCGGCTTGATCAACCCGATATTGTCGAGCACTGGAAATCTGCACCTTATCTCGCCAATTTCATGCACGAGTACAATTTTAAGCGAGCATTGAGATCAGACCAGGCCAAAAATGTCTCCGCTGTTGCCGATCTCTTTCAGGCATCACCCGGGACGTTGCTTAACTCAAATGAGATCGAAAAATACCTTCCTGTCGACACCAGAAACGCAAGGCTGCGACTGCTGATGCAGGAAATTGAATCCCAAGGCCTTTGGCGATTGTTATGGATGCCTCCATCACTTCCCTACTGGAAACCTACAGGGGCCTTCAGCGACGTAGAGTCCGCCAGCAAACAGCTCATTTTTTCGGCTTGGAATGTCGTACCAGATGCTATTGCTTCACTAATTTCTTATGAAATCGAACGCCTATTAGTGAAAGCATCATCTCGTCAAGCAAAGTACTCAACGATGCCGAAGAAATTCAGCCCTCACCTGAAGTTTTCCCGCGGGAGAGATGAAAAACCAAGTGGGATGACTACATTGATGTTGGTGTTCCCATCGTTGTCCCTTGTGGAGCTTGTAAGTCCATTGAGTTTGGCCGAAAGCTTTGAAGGCACCAACGGCTACGAGCACCTTCGAGAACGATGTGTCGAATTGATTGCGGGAAAAATGGAGCCCCTCATCTCCAGAAGTATCACTGATGGGCAGCCAGACCGACGCTGGTACTGGGTAGCTCTTGCTCGCTTAGAAAGAACGATGAATCCCACGACAAGAAGCTGGTGTGAATATCAGTGGAGACAGGCCAGAACGCGTGAGAGCGACGATGCAGATGAAGGCCTCAGCGGCTTCCAGTCCCACGTGGACCAGTGGCTTGAAGCTTGGGACGACAAAATCACCGACTTAGGAAAAGTCCCTGAGGATCTGTTTGGTGTGTTGGCGGACATAGCATTGGCCGCGCCGGGTGTGTGCGCACTGCGGTCACTGATAGGGGTACGACGCGAGACATCAGACAGCATTGATACTGAATTTCTGGGCTCTGCTGCCTTAATCGCGGAGGGCCTTCGCCGGCAATTCAATTCTCCTCGAACGATTGCCCTATTGAGCTCACTTGAGGATGAGGACAGCTATTGGAAATTGTCCTTGCAGTACTGCATTGACGGAAACCTTCAATCGCTGCTGGATGAATATTGCCATGTTCTGCTTGAAGCAAAATGCGCTGGCTTCAAAACAGACACACCTGTTCATGGTCCGATCGCCGAAGCAATGTTTGAGGCGATGACTTTGCGTACTTCCACACTCCACCCCGACCTGATCGAAACGAAAAATGGGCGGCTTCAAATTTCACCTCTACCTCAAAGACTACGTAGTCATTTTGCGTTGCGCTTTGGTGCACAAACCGAGGATGTGGGTGCCGTCGCGCGTAAGGAGTCCGTCCAAGCCGCCTTCAACTCTCCTTTTTGGCCGTTCTATTTGGCGTCGACGTCCGTTGGACAGGAAGGGCTCGATTTCCACCCATGGTGTCACACCATTGTCCATTGGAATCTCCCCTCCAACCCCGTTGACATGGAACAACGAGAAGGTCGAGTGCATCGCTACAAGGGATATGCCGTCAGAAAAAACGTCGCTCGTGCGCATCGCTCACAGCTGAACTTTGATGAGATGACTGAGCCCCTATGGGATTCACTTTTTGCCCTAGCTGTCAAAAACAAGAACGCCGGCATTAGTGACATAGTCCCCTACTGGGTTTACGAGATAGAAGGCGGAGCCAAGGTTGAACGTCGGGTCATGTGCATGCCCATGAGCAAAGACCAGACCCGCTATCAACGACTATGCAAAGATTTAGCACTGTACCGCATGGTATTCGCTCAACCACGCCAAGAGGACCTTATGGCTTGCCTTGAGCAGGTGCTAGGGGATGACTTCACAGCCGAGTTGGCCGCGCACTGGCAGATTTGTTTAGCTCCAACTCTTCCATCCAAAAGCACCTCGCTAATCGAGGGACGGGTAGCGTTGAGAGAAGGTAGCTCCTAGATTAGGCAGTCCCCCCCAATACTGTCGACACTGTATTTTTGAAGGTCCGTTCGCAATCCCATTCAGCCCCCATGAGGAAGCTCCGATCAACTTGCTGCAACAGTAGATGCATTGTAACTGGATGGCGAACACACCTTTCGAACCCCAGCATTAAGGGCGATGGTGTCCGCGTATTTTTAAGCGGACGCGATAGCCCTTATCGCCGGGTTTTCATGCGCCAACGAAGCTCTTACCCCAAACCGTTCAAGGCCCAGGTTGTTCAGGAGTGCCTGCAACCCGGTGCGACCGTCTCCAGCGTTGCCATCAGTCATGGCATCAACGCCAACGTCATTCGCAAGTGGCTACCGCTTTACCGAGATCAGCCACCAGCGGTGTTGCCGGCTTTCGTTCCAGTGAGGGCTTCGCCTAAACGGTCGGTTGATGCATCGGTGATTATTGAGCTTCCGCTTGGCGAGCAATTGGTCACGGTGAAATGGCCAGCTTCCGATCCTGAAGGATGCGCCCACTTTGTCCGCGGACTCGCCCAGTGATCCATATCGATACCATCTGGCTCGCCACCGAGCCTATGGACATGCGTGCTGGCACTGACACCTCGTTGGCCCGAGTGGTGGCGGTATTCGGTGCGGCGAAGCCGCACTGCGCGTATCTGTTCGCCATCCGCTATTTAACGGTATGTTTAAGTCCTCAACTCAAGGCGCCCCATGACCATCCACGCCCCTCCCACGCAAAAACGCTTGGTAGTATTAATCGACGCCGACAATGCCCCCGCTGCGCATTCCACGCTATCCGGGTACGTTCGAACTGCAAAAGAGAGGAGCGTCGGGAGTGGGCGGTTCAATCCTCTATGCCCGACACCACCAGCCGAGCTCGTAGCACCTGTCGCCAACGACCGCTCTTGGCCGATTCTGTTGAAAAAGTCATGTACATAGCAACCTTGGCTCCGCGAATTACGAGTGGCCACCTTCGCCACTCGCCCGGAGGGCATCCGCCTCCCGCATCAGCCAGAAACACAAACCACCAACCGGCCCTCTCTCAGCTCCAACCGCCTATCACGCGTCAGTTGCTCGATTCTTTCTTTCAATGGCGCTGTCACCTTGGCCGTGGCGCGGCCAAAGCCGAGCAGTCTCAAAGCGCCAGAGATCGCGTCGTCATGACTCATGGAAAACCCCGAGATGATGATTTCTATCAGTGCCTGGTCGAGCTCTTCCGGCGCAACCCACTCCAGCTTGCGCTCAGCCGACTCCCAATGCGCCCGGCTGCGGATGACAACGGGGCGATTCTCGACCAGGTGGAGAAATTCGCCACGGCGCAGGAAGTGCCTCTGCTTGATGCCCAGGCCAATGGCGTGTTCCACGGCGGCGATGATTCGCGAGCCTTGGCGGGTCACACCGAAAGCATCCATGAGCCGTCGGGTGACTTCCACTGAATGCACCGGTGATTCGACGTCGACCACAGTACGGATCATCCGCAGCAGGTGCTCGGGCTGGTGTTGATGTAGTTCCGCTTGGGTGCTGACTGCAGAGAGCCGCGCCTTTTCATAAGGTTGACTGGCGACTGGCTCGACTTCGGCAACGGTTTCGTCACGGATAATTTCATGCAGGGGCTCAATCAGAACTTCTGTGACCGAGACGTTGCGACGGTTGGCTATACGTTCGCGGGCGGACTCGATCGCCGCCACTGTGCGGGTGATTTCTTGCTGAGGATTGCGGAACCAATCGGTACTCCAAATGCGATGAAAGTTCCAACCCAAGCCCTCAAGTACGCCTTGGCGCAACCGGTCGCGATCACGTGCGGAACGCGAGCTGTGATAGGCAGCGCCGTCGCATTCAACGGCCAGCACGTAGCGGCCGGGGAACTCGGGGTCTCTCACGGCGAGGTCAATAAAGTAACCGGCAGTGCCGACTTGCGGCTCTACCTGGTAGTCCAGATCGCGCAATGCGCGAATGACCTCGTCCTCAAAGGGCGAGTCCGTGGCCTTGCCGGTTTCCTCGGCGACTTCCAGCTCACCCGTTTCCGCGTACTTGAGGAAGTTCTTAAGGGCCCGTACGCCGTGTTTGGCACTGGCATCGATGTCCAGTTCATCGCCACGGAAGTTACAGAACACGCGCATCGCCAACTTTGCCCGCGTGATCAGGACGTTGAGCCGGCGATGCCCGCCGTCTTTATTGAGCGGGCCAAACTCACGAGCGATACGACCGGATTCATTGCGGCCATAACCGATGCTGATGAAGATCACGTCGCGCTCATCCCCCTGAATGTTTTCAAGGTTTTTGACGAAGAACCGCTCGCTGCCCTGTGCAGTGAAAAACGCTTCGGCCTGAGGTGTCTTGCGTCGCAGTAATTCAACCTCAATGTTGATCAGATCACGCTGCGGAACGCTAAACGCGGCCACTCCCAAGGACAGTTCCGGCGTCTCCAGCGCGTGTTTCATCACCGCTTGGGCGACTGCTTTGGCTTCGTCCTTGTTGGTCCGTGTGCGACCACGGTCATACAGTGCCTGCGGTAGGTAATCAAAGCTCACGCCCTTGGCGTGCGGGTGCTGACCAGCAGAAGGGAATACCACCAGCTTGCTGTCGTAGAACTCCACGTTGGAAACAGCGATGAGTGATTCGTGTCGGCTGCGGTAGTGCCAGCGCAGGTAGCGTTCCTGGCTGCCCGCCGCCTTGAACAGGCTGAGAATGCTTTCGATGTCGGCGGTGGATTCGTTGTCGTCATCAGCGACGATGTCGCGGCTGAACAAATCGCTAGGCGGCATCTGCCGGGTGTCCCCCACCACGACCACTTGCTTGCCACGTAAAATCGCGCCAAACGCATCGACGGCCTTGACCTGAGAAGCTTCGTCGAACACCACCACATCGAACGCCAACTTGCCTGGAGGCAGGAAGTTGGCGATAGACATGGGGCTCATCATGAACACCGGTTTGATTTGCTGAATCGCCCGCCCGGCCTTGTCGATCAGTTGACGGATCGGAATGTGCCGACGCTTCTTATTCAGCTCTGCGCGCAAAATTGCCATTTCACCCGGCTGGTTCACATTGGGCATATGTTCCCACACCTGCCGCGCCAGAAACGTTTGCGCATGGCTCAACGAGGCGGTGTCGAGGGCTTTGAACCTGGCGATCTGATGCTCGTGCTTGATGCGGTCAAATTGCTGCAGCGCTGGCTTTTCGGCGTAGACCTTCTGCACCAACCCCGAATACCAGGAAAAATCTAGGATAGATGGCAACTGATCGGGAGTGTCGCTACGCAGGGCAATATTCAGCAACTCATCCAGTTGGGCCTGATGCACTTCGCCCGACAACACGTTAAAGCGGGCCATTTGATAGAGCGCGCCCAGGCTGGACCGCCACAGCTGCAAGCGCTCACCCAAGGCGGGGAGATCCAGACTACGCAGAGCTTGCACGGTGTCATCCTGCATACCGGTGACTTCCAGGCCGGCTAGCAATGCTTGATCAAGACCAGCGAGGTGCACCTCAATGTCAYAAACTGTCTCCCCGAGCCCACTGGCATCCGTGTGCCCGGCGAGGAACGCAATAATTCCCTGCGGGACATGGCCGTTGCCGAGGTCTTCGTAGAGCTGGACAACCCAGGTGCTGACGCGCTCCAGCACCGCCCAGTCGGACTGTTGACGCTGCCATTGAGCACCGAAGAGCGCACTACCCAGCCCCTCATGCTGGTCGTAAACTTTCTTGCTCTGTTGATAGACCAAGACCGAATCGACCAGAGTGAGCTGCTCGGCGTTGCTGCCAGGCAGCGTATTCTGCGCTAGCCCTTGCAAGCGAGCCTTTGCTGCGCGATAGCGCCCGGAAAATACCTTCCACCACTTGTCACCGTAGGCCAGCAGGTTCTGCCGAACGTCTAACAGGTCCTGCTCCCACGCGGCCTCAATCAGCTGGGTGCCGTGGTTGGCCCTGCATGTGCTCATGCGCTGGCCGGCATCGAGCAACTCGCGGATTGCGTCACGGCGCAGTTGCCAGTCACCCGTACTCAGCTCTACTCCTTGCAAACGAGGAGCTTCAGCTGCCCGCCTTGCGGCGCGACAGATGACAGCAACGTCCGCGAGAGTAGCGGGTTGGGTCAGCATCAGCCGAGTCGACAGCGCCTTGGCGGTGGCGTCCAGAGCGGCCAAATGTGCACTTGCCTGCTGCAATGCATCGTTCGCACTGCTCTGTTCAATCGGAGAGAAATAAGTTCGCTTGCTTCCCCAGAACGGACTCCGGTCTGGGCGGCCCATCTCCCTAAGATGAAGTGTCAACTCCTCAACTAGTTCGCGGCGTTTTTGCTGATCAGCCCGAGTCCAAGCCACCATTGGCGCGAAGGCAATCGTCGGCAATACACCGTAGCTGCGCTTGAGTTTGAGGTAACGGCCCAGCACCTCGACAAAATCCAGGCCGCTGGCACCCACAGGCGCACTCACCGTTTCGCAATAACGGTTCAAGTTGCCTTGCAACTCCGCCAGGTTGGCCAGATCATCCTCGCCCACCTTGGTTAGCGGGCGACCCTGTTCAAGCGTGCGACCCAGTTCTTTGATCACCGATTGTTTGGTCGACTTGTGGCTGTGCAGCTCCAGCACCGCATCACCCAAGTGACACTCGTCGAGCCGACGCTTAACCACTTCAAGTGCAGCCATTTTTTCGGCCACGAATAACACGGTTTTTTTCTGGGCAATCAGTTCCGCGATGATGTTAGTGATGGTCTGCGACTTGCCAGTGCCCGGAGGCCCCTGGATAACCAGGTTGGCGCCTTCGCGCACTTCGAGGATAGCTTCAGTCTGGCTGCTATCCGCATCTTTAACGAATCGGACTTCCCCAGGCTTGAGCACCGAGTCGATGTTTACACCTTCGGCATAGGACGGCCGCTGGTCACCGAAACCAGACCCCAGAAGCCGGTTGATTACCGGATGGGCATCGGGTTGATGGTCTTGCGGCCAACTCTTCGGGTCCAGGTCCTTGAACATCAGGAACTTGCCGAAGGAGAAGAACCCGAGGGCAGCCTCGTTTGTTGAAACCTTCCAGCGGGGTTGCTTGCTTATCAGATCGGTCACTTCAGCATAAAAGCTGTCGAGACTACCCTCTGTAGCATCGAAGCGATCCTCACTGAACTCACAGGCCGCGAGGTCGAGACCAAAATCGGTCTTGAGCTTGGCGATCAACGACAAGTTAGGCATCAACTCGTCGCCGGAATACTTCAGTTTGAAGGCGTCCTTTGCGCCACTGCGTTCAAGGGTCACCGGCAACAACATCAAGGGAGCCTTGCGCAGGTTCTCCGAGCTGTCCGCTTCGTACCAATGAAGGAAGCCCAGCGCCAGAAACAGGGTGTTCACCCCTTGCTCCTCGACAAAGGCCCGCGCCTCAGTGTGAATCCTCAACAGCTGCAGGAACAGGCGCTCGTCATCCAGCGCCGTCTGCAGCCGCGTATCCGTATGCCGCCGTGCTCGACCCGACTCATCCACCTCATCGTCGACAGCACTCAACTCGCCCAAGCTGTCGAGTTCATGCAATAACAACTCATCAGTCGCTGCGTCTTGAGCCTCCGCGCCCTCTGGCTGCGCGGCCTTCGCCAAAGCAGCCAACTTTTGGCGCGCCATCGGCGAAAAGCTCATTGCCTTCTCCTGCCGGTAAAGCAGGTGGAACACCGCCTCAGACAGYTCATCCACCACCGCTAAAGTCTTAGCTGACGCGCGGAAGTTAAGCATGGTGTTACGAAGGCCGATATCGAGCAATTCCTTGCGGCTACCTTGCAGCTTTTGACTGACCCCTGAACTCATGAAGATTCTCTTAAAACGTGGTCGAGACTGGAAAACGAAGTGGGAAACAGATGACCGTTCGTTAACGGTAAGCGCCTGGATCATGAACGACGATCATGGTCATGACAACGGACTAGTGGTGCCTGTAGAACCGAAAAAACAACCACTACCGCAACAGGCCCACGACTGATCGGGGTTGCCTACAAGCACTTCATCAATCAATGCATGAAAATGAAGAGGTTAAACCCACAGGTAAACTTTCGGAGATGAGAGCTGAGCAGGGTGTGGCAGTCGCACCTAGCGACTCATCGAATGGTCTCTGTAGCCTCAAAGTCCATCTTGACGTTGCATGGGCCGATTCATGAAGGTTAGCAACCTCTGATTGAATGATCACAGCCTTGAATCACCCATGACGTAGCGAATCGACGCGGCCAAATGGGCATGCTCTGTATACCTATCTGAAAGAAGTGCTGACGCGGTTTTCTAAGCAGTAAGTGAAATTGCCAAGCTGCTGACACATCGTTGGCAGCCAGCATAATCACACAACTGAGATCGTCACATGCTTACCGCTGACGAGCGGGAGCTAAGCAATCGCTGCTGACGGTCTAAACTGGTTTCACCCTCCCCGCTCCACCAAGGACCGCGCGACGTCCATGAACCTTCAACGCCTACTGCAAGCCATCAACTCTAGCTCCGTCATCCGCTACAGTGTCAAGCTATCGCCAACTTCGGGCGATGGCCTAGTCCGCCCACCCACTTACATGCCTGAGAAGGATGGAGGACCGCCGTACATCGCTTTTCGCAGGGCATTTGTGGATGGAGAGCTGCGTGAAATAGTGGTGCTGGATTCACCGCAAAGTCAATCCAACCGGATAGAACATGCCTTGCTCGAAGCGCATCGGACTGGGCGCATTTACTACCCAGATATTGTCATCAATTTTCCACCCGAAATGCGTGAACCGAGTATCTCGGTTCTCGAACTCTCGCATCGCATCTACGATGCCTGTCTCCACGCATCCGAACACGGCAGCGAGAACTTCTTCTCAAGCGATATCGGGGAAGCCATCAAGAACGCACGCCCGGGAAACGCCACCGCTCTATTCAAATATGCCCCCATCACCCTGGTTTTGGGTGGCTGGGATAGCCAGAGTGGGACGGGGCCACGAACTGCCAAGATTCAGCGGCTTTTGACCTCGGAAATCATCGGCCTCGATGCCCAGCGCGTCTCGCTGTCTGCTACCAAATTCGACGTTATGGATATTCGCCATAACGTGAAGCTCGTTAAGATCGCCGATTCCAACCGTCGCTTCGAAATAATGACGGAGAAAAATAGACCTTCAAAGAAAGACGAAATCAAGAGACCGAGTGATATGGGCTTTGGCAGCATTCCGTGCAACAACGTACCGGGTGCAGTCATCAGTGGCGCCATTCAGACTAGCGTACTCTCCTGCTCTGGACTACGTAGTCTCGCCTTCCCCAAAGACAATGGCGAGATCGATTCAGAACGCAACCAAGCTGGCCGTGCTGTGCTGGCTGCCCTCGCCCTTTACGGTTTCTTCGCCCAGATGGAAGCGGGTTGCCTGTTACGTTCCGGCTGCGAGCTGGTGCCTAAAGACGACGGTCAGCTGGAGCTCATCGGACGTACCCTCAAGGACGTGACCAAGCTTCATCTATCAGGTGACAATGCCCTTACCCTGCTCAACCAAGCCATCGAGCACGCTGACAAGTTTGACCTCAGCTTCCGCCCCGAAGTACTCAGCCTCAACGCCGACGATCGCCTTGTGGAACTGGTCAAACGCAGTCGCGCGGCCGTTCTTGCAGAAGACAGTTCGGACAACACTTGAGGAGACCGTCCATGCTGCAACTACAGCTCGGCTTTCCCACAGGCAGGTACTGCGCAGCCTGTTTTCATCCTGCTCAGCCTGAGTGGCCTCCGCATCCCTCCCGCGTCTACTCAGCATTGGTCGCAGCGGCCTATGCCGGCGGTCGTCAGCTATTGGATGATGAACGCAAAGTGCTGAAAACCTTGGAACAGGCCGGGCCACCCGTGCTGGCCCGGCCTGAGGCTGACACGACGGCCGGAGCGACCCACTATGTACCAGTGAACGACGAGCGCTCTCGGCTCGGTGAAAAGTCGTTTGGCCCACTCTTGCCAATGCGACAACCCCGACACTTTCCAGCCGCATATCTATTAGGTGAGCCTGAGGTGATTTTCTCGTGGCCGCTTGACCTGGGCACGGATGAGCTGGAGCTGCTCGACCAGTTGGCCGCACGCATGACGCACCTTGGTACGTCGCACAGTCTGGTGATAGCCCACTTCACCTGCAGTGAGGTCATTGCCACGGACGTCTACGTACCCAGCCCCCATGGTGATCTCTCGCTGAAGGTACCGTTGCCGGGCAGGCTGCAGGAGCTTGACGAACTCCACGAGCATCGCGGTGGAGTCGTCCGGCGACCCCAGCAGCTGCGCGAGAAATTTGTCACCTATGCCCAAGTTACGGCTAAACCACAGGCCCACTCATCGGCTTACGATTGGCTGGCATTCCGCTTCAAGGGTGCCGCCTGGGGGGCCGACGCTGCCCACACCCTAGGCAAGCATGTGCGGAAAGCCATCATGTCCCTGTTGGATACGCAGACACCAGCAGCCGTGCATGGTCACGACGGAGAACAACTGCACGTAGCCTGGCTACCTCTGCCGTTTGTTGGCTCTCCCCATGCCGACGGCAAGATCCTCGGGATCGGGATAGCACTTCCTATCAGCCTAACCGGACAGGAACGAGACCACACGCTCATTGCGATGAAGAAACTTCTTCCCTGTTTGAAATTGCCCGATGGACAGGTGGCCGAGCTCGAACCCGTCATCGAGGGGACAGATACCATCCTCACGCTACGCACCCAGACCTGGGCTGGTATCAGCACCTGCTGGTCCACCGTGACACCCGTAATACTGGACCGTCCACCCAAGCGTTTTGAGTCCGGCCGGGTTGCTCAGGCGTTGGTGGAGTCGCTGGTCATTGCCGGCTTCCCTTGCCCAATTTCGGTGACACTCAACCAAACCAGTGACTTTAAAGGTGGGCCAGCAGTTCGCGAGATTCCCACCCCGATACCCCGCACGCATGCCCGGGTAGTCTTCGCCGAACCTGTCCAGGGGCCGGTCATTGCCGGTCGCTGGAAATACTTCGGTATAGGCTTGTTCCGACCTACACCCTCGGAACTCAAGTCATGAGCCCGCCCAGCTTCGAAGACTTCTACCGAGCAATTCACGGCCACCCCCCCTTCCCTTGGCAGGGTCGAGTTGCCAAGAGGCTGGCACGCCGCACTACCTTCGCCGTCAACGTTCCATCGGGGCTAGGCAAGTCGAGCCTGGTCGACGCAGCCGTGTGGGCAGCAGCCCATGGGGCATGGCGTCGTATCATCTTCGTCATCGACCGCCGCCTAGTGGTGGATGAGGTGTACGAAAACGCACAACGCATCAAGACATTTTTGCAGGAAACGCAGCTCCCCCAACTACTCGTACTTCAGAAGCGCCTCAAGGAAATACAGGTAGTACGCCTTCGCGGTGGTGTGTTTGGTGACGATGGCTGGGTGCTCTATCCGGAGCGCCTGAGCATCATCCTGACCACGGTTGACCAGTTGGGCTCACGTCTACTTTTTCGTGGTTATGGCGTCAGCCAAAAACGCTGGCCCATGCATGCTGGGTTCTTCTCCGACGACGCCCTGATTGTGGTCGACGAGGCACACCTCAGTATGCCCTTCCTACAGACACTCAACAGCCTGAAGGTAGCCGGCGCCAATCTCGCGATCATTCCGATGTCGGCGACGCTCAAGAGCGACTGGCCGACAGAGACGCTTGGTCTCGACGAGGAGGACTACGCTCTCGACATTGTCCGGCAGCGGCTCTCCGCGTCCAAGAGGATCCGTTTGCGGGAGGTCGGTATATCCGACAAGGAGTTCGCGAAAGAGGCACTGGTCGCCCTCGAGGCACTCCGCCAAGAAAACCAAACCCGCAAGGTTGCCGTGGTCGTCAACCGGGTCAGCATAGCCCGCACTCTGTTCGAATTGCTCCGTAAAAAGAAGATTGGCTGCACACTCTTGACCGGGCGCATTCGCCCCATCGAGCGCGACTGGCTGGTGGGGAACGTACTCCCACAGATCAAGGCGGGTCGAACTCGCAGCGACGATGACGAATTATTTGTGGTTGTCGCCACACAGACCATCGAAGTGGGTGCGGACTTTGACTTCGATGCGCTCATCAGCGAATGCGCGCCCCTTTCCGCCCTGCGCCAACGCTTTGGACGACTCGACCGCCTAGGTCTGCTCGGTAAAACCCGCGGTTGGGTACTTCGCCGTAACGGACAGAAAGCTGATCCAGTTTACGGTAAGGCTAGCGCAGATGCCTGGGAGTGGCTCAAAGCCAGAGCTGTCTTCGCTGAAGACGTCGTCGACTTCGGGCTGAATAACTTCGATAAACTGCTCGCAGAAGCACCAGCCCCAACCGAAGACAGTCCCTTGGCAGCAACCCTGTTACCCAGTCACATTCACGCCCTCAGCCAGACCGGCCCGTACGCGCCCAAAGTGGATCTGACAGGCTGGCTGCATGGCCCGAGCAACCAAATCCCCGATGTCATCCTGGTCTGGCGAGACGATCTGAACACCTTGCAGACGGGGGATTGGAAGGAGGACTGGAAACGAGCCGTCAGCCTGCTACCGCCAATACTCCGTGAGGGGCTGGCCCTACCCCTAAATGAAGCTCGCGCCTTCCTCAATGGCATGAGATCGGCTGGTACCCTGAGCGACCTCAACGGCCGTGATGCCAAAGAGAAAAACACTGCAAAGGAAACCAAGCAGGTGTTGCGCTGGCGAGGCCCTGAAGACTGCGAGGTGATTCCACCGAATCTCATCCAACCCGGCGATACACTGGTACTGCCCTCCAATTATGGCGGCTGCGACCAATGGGGATGGGCGCCGAAAGACGCCTCCGAGGTTCCCGACCTCGCGGATGACTGCCAACTGGAAAAGCTCCGGGCGAGAGAGTCCCAGCGTTTCACCCTGCGCCTCGTCGACGGCCACAGACTTGTAATTGGAACAGAAGAAACGGCCATCTGGGCGCAAGCCAGCTTCCTGCGCACTTTACTCGGACATCCGAACGAAAAAGATGCCCCGCACGAGGATATGCCTGGCGCCCGGAGTAAGGCCCTTTGTCTGCTGCTGAAGACGTTACCTGTTGAGCTAGAATATGTCCTGAAAAATGCCCAGATTGAATCTCACCCCGCCGGGCTGGTAGTACGAGGCAGGGGGATAGAGGATTTCGAAGACCGCATCGAAACTGGTCGTAGGGTCACCCTCGAACAGCATCACCGTGACGTCGCTCGCTGGGCCGAAGATCTGAACCTCAACCACCCTCAACGTAAGGCACTGGTAGGGGCCGCAGCCGTTCACGACGCGGGCAAGCAGGAACCACGCATGCAGAAGCTGTTGTATGGCCATCCCCTGGATGCGGCACTCGGACCTGCACTGGCCAAGTCGGCTCTTAGCAGTCGTGACCAGCAGTTCATGGCTTACCGGCAGTCCGGTCTGCCCACGGGCTTCCGCCATGAGTTTGCCAGTCTCGACTTCGTGCTAATCAAAGACCCACTGATCCGTCATCTGGTGGCGACGCACCACGGACATGGTCGGCCTTGGTTAAAGAGTTGCAGTGACCCCACAGCTCCCGGCTCCCACTTCGCCGCGCTGGACAACCACTGGCCGAAGCACTGGAGCGAGGTCCTGAACCAGCATGGTCCTTGGCAACTGGCCCAGCTGGAGTGGCGCCTGCGCGTCGCCGACGCCCGCGCCTCGATGGAGGAAGCCCTTTAGCCGGAAGGTGATATTCAATGACTCAGAGCTCCGATGCACCTTACATTGACCTGATCGGGCTGCGCATCGCCTCTCCCCAAGGATTCATGGCGGCGCTTGGCCTGTTGCGCGTCTGCGGGCAAGACCTCGGATTGGACATTCGCCTGTCCTGGCCAGCCGGCTATGCACGGCTGCATGGCATCGACTGGCCAGCGCTGCTGGACGGCATGACCACACACATGCGCGGCCGCTCGGAGGCCACAGAGTTCAATTTTAAGGTAACGCAGGACGACGGCTCGCAAGCAGACGTCAGCAAACTCAACCGCATTCGCCCCGCAGACTATCGTGCCGCGGCTAACAGCATGCGCGACAATCCCCGTGCTTTGGCCTTCCTCGCAGCATTTGCCACGGACGCAGTTGTTTCCAAATCTGGCTTCGTGACGCCGAATAGCCTGGACTTTTCAGCCGGCCGGCAAGAGTTCGTCGACAACATCCGCTATCTTGCCAAAACACTTGCTCCGCCCAGGGATAAGAAAACCATTGAAACCCGCCTGCACAAAGTGCTTTTCGGCGAGCCTTACGAAAAGATCAAGAAGCTCAGATTCGGTTGGGACCCAGTTGCTGTGAGAAGGCATGCATGTGAAGCCGCGGCCCCGACCGACAGCGATCCTCCCTGCCAACCTTTCAGTGTCTGGTTCGCGATTGAAGCGTTGCCCTTGCATCCTGTTCTTCCGGTCAGCCCACACCGTGCCGAAACCACAGGCTTTGACGAAGACCACTACGTCTGGCCACAGTGGTTAGAGCCGTTGACTCTGGAAGAGGTGCGTTTGCTGCGACAACGTCCAGTTGACACCCTCGAGAAGCTGGAAGGGGTGCAGGCCATCTGGCGTTCGGCAATTGCCAAATGCGGCCGATATCGCACCCTGAGTACTGCAGAGCGAACCTCAGGCTACCATCCAGAACCGGAGAGGCTCGCGTCCAACGCAAACAACTGAACTAGGAAGGCTGTAATGGCCTAAGCTGCATTCGATGGATACCATGATATACGTTATCCTGCCCCGTTCGCGGAACCGCTGTTAAGTCCCCCTTCCGCTCAATGGGTTACGAACGGGGAGATCCTACCCAGCTGCAAGGCTGGGCATCGTGGAAGCCGCGACGAGGTGGATTTCTGTAACCAGCGCGTACTGATCCTACCCAGCTGCAAAGCTGGGCATCGTTTGACAGAGCTCGCCACGAAAGTGGAGAGCTCTGACTGTTTCTGGGCGAAAAATCTTAGCGGGCTTTGGGAGTCAGAATTTCAGCATGTTCCCGCCCTCCACCGAGAGGCCATCATTAAGAGGACAGGAGCAGGCGGCAATACGCACTGCCCTGCACGCGAACCTATTGAAAGCTGAGGTAGCGATATCGGAGGCGGCTAATAGCGGAACCGAAGAAGAGTGTCAGGCGCGCTGATCAAGATAGCGATTCGAAAGCTGGTGGATCCGGAAACCGATGAGGATGCTCGCGCCCTGGTGTCAGGAGCTGGATTGACTACTAATGCGCGATCAACCCACGCCGCAATGACGGCTAGTGCGCGGAAAACGCAGCAACAAAACCTGTGTATCGACTACTCGACTGGATACCTAGTTTTGAGATTTTACGCTTTTGCACTGACTACTTATCGGTTACCTGAATGATTATTTGCTTGCTATTTATTCGCTTACTTAAACGACTAGCTAGAGTAACGCTAATAGCAATAACTTTTCTCAAAAGCGATAATCGGATAAAACTCTCAAGATATTGATTTTATTACGAATCACCTAAAAAGATGCGAACAGACCCGCGAAGGCTTTGCTTGACAAACAAGTCACCAAGTCAACCAAGAACACTTAGCGACTTAATTTTTGAGGGTTTTCGATGCAAGTTATTATCACTTAGAAAACTCTCGCTTTTTTAGCCTTCCTTTCTAATATAAATAAATAATAATTCAATATTAATATATATAAGAAAAGGTAGCTAAAAGTAACGGGCAAAGCTCTGCCCTGCGGGAGCGATTGAGCCCTTCCTGTCGGTTCCTTTCGGGCAGCCGTAAACCTTCGGTCAGCTTTCCAACCGGCCGCAGTTTCGTTCGTGCTTCAGTCCTGCGGCTAGTGTTTCGTCACGTTCATCGCTTACCTTCAATGGCAAGGAGCATCTGCCTTTCTGCACAGCGGACTTGGGCGCGGCCACCTGCCCCCTTCGCGTGGATGATCCTGCACAGGGTTTGTCAGTCCGCGTTCACCAGCTAAGGCGGTCCACCTGCTCGCACAGCAGGATGCCCCCCGGTCGGGAGTCATCGAGCAGGCGGAACAGTTCCGAGCGGTGCAGCTTCGTACCGGATTCGTTTTCCGGGTAGAACCCGGCGATGAACTGGCCATATTGCTCACCAAATGCTCCGAGCAATTGCCGATTTTGCTCAACGCCCTGCTCCAAGGTGGAGGCGCGAGAGTACGCTCGGACCAGCGGGGGTGTCGGTGGGCATAAGACCTCCACCAACAAGTATGGGGGGCTTGGGCACGGCAGAAAAATCCGAATTGACGCCTTCATAGTTCAGAAGTGAGCGGGACGGTTGTCGATCCCCTCGCGCTGCCGTTCCAGCATCATCTCCCGCTCAAACTGGGCAGGCGGCATCCAGGATATGGGGGGCTTCCCGTGTCGGCTGGAGGCATAGTTACGCCGGTTTAGTGGAGCAGCCTGTAAATCACGGTCATGATCACGGCGATGACACAGTAGAGCCCAGTCACCACGGCCATCGGATACCAGAAGGTTTCACGGGTGAACTTGCAGGCCTCGACTGTCGGTTTCGGGACCTCGGCACTGACCTTGCGCGACTCTTCATTGCGCTGGATTGTCTGGTCGATCAACTGGCTGATCGCGGCATGGATCTTGTCCAGTTCGGCTTGGCTCAAACCGTGGGTGGCCATGGTGTTGGCTCCTCCTTCTCAGAAGGGGTTAAGAACGGCCAAACCTCCTTGCCAACTGGCGGACCCCAGTCGACCGGCGCATGCCGATTCTCTGGGGTGATGGCCGCGATCAGGGCGTCCAGATCAATCTCCGGCGTGTCCATCAGATCCCTACCACGCGGCCAACCGCTTCGAGGGTGTGATCGTCGCGTTCACGAACAATGCCCAGGGAGAAGCCGGGCTTCTTCTTCTCGGCGTAGGCCACCGCCAGCAGGGCGAACGCCCGGCGCATGGCTTCGGCCTTGGTGATGCCGCTTTGCTTGGCGATGTCGGTCAGCGCGCCGTCGATCTCGTCCGACAGGTCGAGGGTAAAACGTGGCATGGCGGATGCTCTAGTCGAGGGAATTGAGTGGAAATTTTACTGCATATTGCAGCTACTGCCGCTACTCCGTCCGACCACTGGCCTGGTGCACGCCCGTCGACCTGCGGCTGTTTGGCACCCTTGCGGCAGTTGTGGTGCAGGCGCGTGGTTTCGGCTGGCCAGACCTTGGCGTAGGTAGACCTCGCCCAACGGGTCGCCGAGATCGAAGCTGGTGGTGCCATTCGTGGTCGAAGTCGCCGACGTAGAGCCGGGCGAAGACCATCAGTTCGTCCAGCACGGCGCGGCCCAGCAGCCCGCTGGCGCTCGCTGGGCGCCGACTGTGTTGTTCCAGTTCGGCACAAAGGCTCAACGCGCCTCTGCGCTGTGTGTGCCCTCCCCCCGGTTCTTTCAGGTTGTACAGCGGCGGCTGTAGGTGGCTTCGACAGTCAGGGGCAGGACGCCGTAGGCGGCGAAGCAGGACCAGTCACGGAGCATAAGACATCCAATAGCTGTGGGATACTTGGGCATGGCAGAAAAAACCGAATTCCCCCCTTCATAGTTCAGAAGTGAGCGGGACAGCTGACCGAGTCACGGCATCGGTACGGTAAAGGGCCAGTTCGCGGTAAACCGTGGCCTGCCCGACGCCAAGCTGCTTGGCAATCTCGACCTTAGTCACGCCCTCCCCCGCCAGGCGCAGTATGGCCGCGCGTTTTTCCTCGTGGATTGGCTTACGTCCCTTGTATTTGCCGGCCTTCTGCGCTTTGCCGATCCCCTCGCGCTGCCGCTCCAGCATCATTTCCCGCTCAAACTGGGCAATCCCTCCCAACACGGTCAGGATTAACTTGCCGGTGGGCGTGCTGGTGTCCAGCCCCAGATTGAGAATCTTGACCTCAACCTTTTTCAGTTCCAATCGGTACAGTGTCTGCAGCAGGTCGGTGATCGAGCGAGCCAGCCGGTCGAGCTTAGTGACCACAAAGGTATCCCCCACACGGGCAAACTCAATGGCCGCTTCAAGCTGGACGCGCTGGGCCACGGACGATACCTGTTCTTTAAATATTTTTTCACAACCACATCGTTCTAATTCGCGCAACTGGGCTTCAAAACCAGCTTCTTGTTCGATGGTTGAAGTACGTGCATAGCCTATATCCATAGGTTTTCTCCCACATATGTTTAAGACTCTGTGATAGCCCACCTCCCAAATAAATTAACCCACTTATATGAGAGGTTTAGGTAGGGCTTCGCCTGCTATCACAAGGGCCGGCTCTATTTGGAGATTGCATAACGTTTTTTTTACACTGATGGACTCTCACCAATGCATAGACGATCGGCTCGCCCAGGCTGATGCATTTCTTTGCGGCCGTGTTCATCAGTGACCGCACCTCGATGGACGCAATATACGAACTGGTCGTATTTGCCACTACCTGAACGCGGCTCTGTTAATTTTTTGTGGACGGACCAATTAAGTCAGCCCTCTCCTGGGCAACTCGGATTGCTGTTCTAGGCATAAAAAAAATAATCCTCCGATGTAGTGCTGCGCTCTTTTATAAAATTGCAACCTCCAGTTATTTAAGCACAACCAATAGCAGCAATAAATACATACAACACCATGAACCAGATTAGTTTGAAATATACCAAAACACCAACCACATCATATGTTATAGAAATAACTCAACGTACCATCAGGTACCCCACCCACGACTTTTTTACGATTGCTTCTTCTAGCCCGACTGCTCAGGCCCACTCAACATTTTCAACTAATCCAAAATCCCAGATGTACTCAGTACAGGTTTTAAACAAATATCACGCAAAATCTAAAAATACACACTCTGTTACAATGGGTACCAAGCAGCACATGATTCTTTATAAAAATCAATCGATTACAAACACAAACCATCACCAAACCCCTCTATTGATGAATGATTCGCCCACCCAAAAGTGACGACCTTTACGCAGAAATGCGAGATCATCGACTATTCTAAAATAGTGTTAACCAACACACTACACAACAACAAAATTGGGGGACACCAATATGACTACCAATAAGAAAATTACTACTAAACCCAGCTGGGATGCTAATGACATGGTGATTAAAGCAATAAAACCCGGCTGCTTGGCATTCGAGAATTTGATACAAGATCCTGCAACGCGGGGCACCCAATGCCAGGAATCTACCCTGATCTACGATTCTTTGGCATTGCGTTACAACAAGGCCGAACCGGGCGAACTGCTAATGGTAGAGCTGCCGAACAAGCCGAGTACCAGCAACTTACGCAAAACCTTCGAGAATCGCGGGATGAAGGAAGGCGACTACCGCTTGTTCCGTCCGATGCGCGACGAACGCGGTAAACCCTTCCCAAAAAACATGCGCCCTTTGGTTTTGCAGCGCCTCACCGACAAAATGATGCGGATGATTCAGCCTTCCCAGGCCATCGCTGCGCGGTTTGCCGAAGAAGCCGAAGAACGAGGGGTCTCATACAACTTCGCGCAAGGTGAAAATCCAGTAAAACCGGGGCCTGCAGAGGAGATTTCGGCAGGAAATCAAGACCTGGTTAATACTTGAAAACGTAAGGATCGATTGCGGGTGACCGCCCCAGTTGAAAGGGCGGCATTCAAGTTTAATGCCCGGCTTGTCCGGCAATTTTGCCTCTTCACTTCGGTACTAGAGACGGAGCCCCTTGGTTTTCAAGGGTGCGACCTGGAAACCAAAATGACAAAAAAGCCTCCCAGAACCACCGGGGAAAGGATGACTGCTGACAAACGCTTGGCGTTTATCCGCCGCATCGCCAAAACCCACGGTTTGTCCCACCAAGACCTCACAAAATACACCGGGTATCTGCTTGACACCGTGTCAGGCTGGTTTACCTCATGCGACTCCCTCCGCCACCGACACGTCTCAGCCAGGGCGGTCGACCGCCTGCTGCTGGAGTTGGCCTTGGGTCATGTCAAAAGTAGCAAGTCAGCGGGGGAACATCAGCATGTACCACTACTACCAACGCTCTGAACATGCCGCCTGGTTTATTCTTTCCTGCCAGGGCGAAGAGAATCCGGCGGAGCTGGCCAAGGCACAGGGCGCGAAGAAGCTGACCATCCTCGCGCTGAACCAGCCGGTCAATGACGGCACCGAGGACGAGCTGCCGCGCAACCGCGACAAGATTGGCTACCGTGGTCCGCTGTATTTTGACATCGACTGCAAGGACGACCTCGGCCAGGCCATCAGCAGCGGGCAGGAACTGATCGGCAAGCTGACCCGCATGGGCGTGCCGAAAGGCTGCATCGAAATCTTTCTCTCGGGTAGCAAGGGCCTGCACATTCTGGTCAATGAGACATTTTTCACGAGCAAACGCTTCATCCTGCGCCTGCCGGAAATCTACAAGGAAATGGCCCGCAGCCTGTTCGTCATCGGCCTCGACTACTCGGTGTATTGCAGCGGCCGGGGCAACAGTTTCCGCATCGTCAACCTGCAGCGGCACGACGGCAAATACCGGGTGCCGGTGACCGCCGATGAACTGGCCGAGCTGACTGTCGAGCGTTACCGCGAGCTGGTGAAGGCGCCGCGAGTGGTGGAGGTCGACGACGCCCAAGGGCGGGTGGTGCACGAACTCAAGGCCCTGTTTGAAGGGGCCAAAAAGCGCGTCAACGCCAAGCCGAAGTTGGTGATCATCGCCTCCTCCGCCGACATGGAAGCGATCCGCGAGCCGGTGCCGGCGTGTATCCAGATGCTGAGCGACAGCGACTCGCTGAAGGTGGATGCGACCTACAACCAGGTCGCAACCCAACTGGCCACCTACATCGTCCGCGCTGGCGTGTCGCAGACGGTGGCCGAAAGCCTGGCGGCGCGGCTGGCCAGCAGTGCCAAGTCGAGCACGTACAGCACCGCCAAGTTGCGCCGCGATCACATCGAGGCGCAGATCCGCTACGTCGAACACACCCCGACGTTCGGCTTTGGTTGCAACGCGATCCGCGCCCTACTCAGCAAGCGTCCGTGTGAAGGCTGCGCGATCGAAGCTGGGGCCAATCGCGGTGGTGATCAGGACGCCGGCCTGTGCGCCGTGGTCGAACCCGATGGCTATTACATCCGGCAAGGCGACGGCAAGCGGCGGATCTGCAACTTCACCCTACAGCCGATCGACGCGTTTATAGACGTGCCGCAAAACGGTACCCGGCCGCGCCGTATCGGCACCAGCATGTCGGTCCTGCAAAACGGCAACGACCTAGGCAAGATTATTTTCAAAGAGTCGGCTTTCAGCAGTCGCTCAGCGTTCCTGAAGGAACTAGAGGGCATCGAAAACCTGACGTTTCAGGGCACCGACCTCGACGTACAGAAAATCAAAATCGCTGTCTTTGGGGAGGCTCAGGACGTGGGAGAAATTATTCAAGTCTACGCCGCGGGGGTCCACCTGGACTTCGTCGATGACATGCCCCTGTTCACCTATGTTGAACCTGATATGTCGGTGAACACGGTCAAGGTACGCGGCACCCACCAGTTCCTCGGCAACCTGCTGGCCCGCCCTTATTTTGCCAACACCAGCATATGCGAGAAGGAGGATCGGGACGTTGATCAAGCATTGTTCCACCTGCTCAAGATCAACCAGAAATACGAAGTTGGCCTTCTCATCGGCTGGTGTGTCGCGGCGCACTTCAAGACCCACTTAATGCACCTGTTTAGCCAGTTCCCGACTCTCTCGCTGTGGGGTAGTGCTGGCGCCGGCAAGTCGAAGACCGCTGGTCTGATCACATGGCTCAACGGCACCGACTACATGCAGAAAGACTCCGGGGTCAGCGCACCGTCGACCTCGCCCTACGGCATGCTGGATTACCTGTCGAACACCACGACGGTGCCTCGCATCATCGAAGAGTTCAATAAAAGCAAGATGACCAGTAAGGCATACAAGGATGTGGGCGAACGCGTCAAGCAGGCATGGAACGGCGAGGCAACCCTGAAAGGTCGGTTGGGAGGGCCAGTCATGGGCCGCACCAATACAGAAGCCTTCGCCATCCCGTTGTCGGCACCGTTGATTGTCATTTCAGAGCAAGAGATTGAGATGCCGGCGTTGCAGGAACGCAGCATTCGCGTTCATCTAACCAAACTCAAACGGAAGTACTGCCGGGAACACTTCCGGCGAGCGACCGATGGCTGCGAACACCTGCGCAGACTAGGTAAAGCGATCATGGCCACCAGCTTGACCATGTCACTTGAAGAGATCAAGCAACTGATGGAAAAAGCCTCGCTGCAACTTCCAGAAGACATGGACGACCGGCCGCGCTACTCGTATCAGGTGGTCTTGTTGGGTCTGTGGATACTCTCTGAGATTTGTGGGCAACTTCACCTGTTCAAAGCGATGCCTGAGTTGGATGCAGTGATTAAGTCGATAATCGAGCGGTATGGCGAGGATGGCGATGGCTATGTACAGAGTGAGATTGACTTGGTGCTGCAGAAGATCGCAATCATCGTGGCGATTTCGCGCAGCGCCCAGGAGCGCGGCGCCGGCCACATGCATCTGACCGAGGGCCAACACTACTCAGTAACTCCCGAGTACCTGATTCTCGACCCGGTCCTGTCCCATGCCATTTACACGCGGTATTGCAATGTGGATGACCGCAGCGCGCCGGTGATCAGCAGCGGCGTACAGTTCGCCAAGCTGATCGTCGAAGAACCCTATTTTGTGAAGTGCGAACCGTATGCCGATATGGGGGGTGGCCGTGAAATGTTGTTCCTATCGTTGAAAATGCTGCAGGAAAAGAACATCGACATCAGCCTGCTCGGCTGGGGAGGTAACCATGGAGGCAATAACTTTAACTGAGCATTTCCAGCTGGCCCGAATCAAGCGCTCCCCAGTGCTCACCTGCTTCATGCAGTTGGATAAGAAATTGTTCAAATCCAAAGTGCCAAAGATAAACCTCTGCACTCATAACCTTTGGTACAAAACGCCCTACGAACCGGACAGTGAGAAATCTGTACAGGCGGTGGGGGCCGCCCCGCATTACATCTACATGAACATCCTTAAGCTGCTTCGCGTCACCAGCAAAAACTGGAACAACACTAGCAGTGAGGGCGGCGAACACCCCAATCTCAACTTGATGCAGCGGGTCTTTGCTCTTGACCACGAACTGGCCATGGCCAGGAAGTCGATAACAGGTGCGGTATGAATACGGCCTTCCTGCTAATGGCCCAGTACAATGGCCAGGCAATCATCCCGCTTGAGCGAGTCTGCGCTGACTATTTCAGCCATCTGACGCCGGAGAAAATGAAGCTCAAGGTCGCGGCTGGCCAGATAGACCTAACACTGGTGCCAATGGAGAGCAGCCAGAAATCCGCGCGAGGTGTCCACCTGTCTGACCTGGCTGAATACCTCGACGCTCAGCGCAGCAAGGCCAAGGCCGAGCACGAAAAACTGATGGGTCGAGGTATACACCGAGCATCTTAATGGGACATGGCCCCAATCACGGGGCCAGTTAAAACTCTCTCCAACCACGGCCAATCCTTGTACGGGTCGCCATTCCCCCGCAGGTGCGTATAGCGTCGCATCGAGTTCCAATCTCGGTGGCCCGACACGCTGGCTACTTTCGGAATATCCCACCCCATTTCAAACAGCCGACTCACGCCATCATGGCGCAGGTCGTGAAAATGCAAGTCTTCGATTTCGAGGAAATGACAGGCCCGGGTAAAGGACGCGGATACGGATCTGGCATTATATGGAAACACCTCGTCGGCGATCTTCGGCATGGACCTCAATATCTTCCAAGCCTCGTCCGGAACATAACACCAAACATCGTTGCCATATTTCTGCCCAGGGTTCTTCATGTCGGTGATCAGCACCGACTGGCGAGCCTCGTCCATGGCGTCCCAACGAATCCGGGTGATCTCTTCCTGTCGACGCGTTGAGAACAGTGCGAAAGCAGTCACCCTGACCATGTCGATCTCTTGCTTACGACGCGCCCGCATATCGACAAAGTAGGTCAGGATTTTATCAAGCTCTTCCAGTGTGGGCCTACGGCCTCGCTCCTTGCTCTTTGATACGGCACCCATCTTGCGCAACACGCGGCGTGCGTCCGGCATGGCCATGGGGTCGATATCATATCCCCAGGCGGGTCGAGCAATAGATAACACTGCGCCAAAGTGTGCCAGGTCGTTACCCACGGTTTGCGGTTGAATGCCGTCGCTCTGCATCCGGTCGTTGGCGTACTCCACCAGCTTCTGGCTGGTGATGTCCTTATCTTCGAGCTTACCCAGCCAGGTTTCGCTGATAGCCTTGAGGGTGGCGCGCTTGGTCTTGCCCAGTGGCCGGAGTTTTTCATACTCCCCGAGGTAGCGCTCGATCATTTCCTTGACCGTCACGCCCTTACGGTTGGCCTTGGCAATCGCGCCAGGTTCGGCCATTTCCGTCTCGCGCCGCTTGATCCAGGCCTGAGCCGTGGTCTTACGGTCGAACGTCTGGCTTTCCTGATAAACTGTCACACCCTTTTGCATGATGCGGATCTGCGCGGTGTACGCTGCAGAGCCATCCTTGCGCTTGCGAACGGTGATTGATCCCATGGATTTTGCTACACGGCTGGTTTTAGTTGCTACATTGTAGCAACGACCATCCCAAAATAAGCAAAAACCGTAGCAAACAGTGGCAAATGAGAAGTAGCTAAATGCTGACTAAACCCGCAGAAAACCTAGAAATTCCAGCACATTCGGTATCCAGGAGGTTTTCTGTTGCACCGATGATGGATTGGACAGATAGACACTGCCGCTTCTTCCTGCGCCTATTGTCGAAAAACGCCCTGCTCTACACCGAAATGGTCACCACCGGCGCGCTGCTCAACGGCGACCACGAGCGCTTCCTGCGTCACAACGAAGCCGAACACCCGCTGGCATTGCAACTCGGCGGCAGTGTCCCGCTGGACCTGGCCGCCTGCGCGCGAATGGCGCAGGAGCATGGTTACGACGAAGTGAACCTGAATGTCGGCTGCCCGAGTGATCGGGTGCAGAACAATATGATCGGCGCGTGCCTGATGGGGCATCCGCAGTTGGTGGCCGATTGTGTGAAGGCGATGCGCGATGCGGTGTCGATTCCGGTGACGGTCAAGCATCGAATCGGGATCAACGGGCGAGACAGTTACGAAGAGTTGTGTGATTTCGTCGGTACGGTGCGGGATGCCGGCTGCACCAGTTTTACCGTGCACGCGCGGATAGCGATTCTGGAGGGGTTGTCGCCGAAGGAGAACCGGGACATTCCACCTCTGCGTTATGACGTGGCGGCGCAGTTGAAGGCGGATTTTCCGGAGCTGGAGATTATCCTGAACGGCGGGATCAAGACGCTGGAGGCCTGCCACGAGCATTTGCAGACGTTCGACGGCGTCATGCTGGGCCGTGAGGCGTATCACAACCCTTATGTGATGGCCGAGGTGGATCAGCAGCTGTTCGGCAGCTCGGCGCCTGTGATCAGCCGGGCTGAGGCGCTGGCGCAGTTGCGTCCTTATATAGCGGCGCACATCGCTGCAGGTGGTTCGATGCACCACATCACCCGGCATGTACTCGGGCTGGGCACCGGGTTCCCGGGGGCGCGCAAGTTTCGGCAGTTACTGTCGGTGGATATTCACAAGGCCAAAGAGCCTTTGGCGTTGCTGGATCAAGCGGCGGAGCTGCTTGAGGGGCGTTAAAGGTTAGCCGCCTCCCTGCGACCAGGCTGCATGTCCTGCATGCCTGGTGCAAGTGTCAGTGCGCTGCAGCCCCGGTCCAGTCAACCCAGCCGAATACCCACGTTGCCAGAATCAGCAAACCGAATCCGATCCGGTACCAGGCGAACACGGCGTAACTGTGGGCGGCGATAAACTTGAGCAAACCACGCACGGCGATCATGGCGAAAAAGAACGCCGTCACGAAACCCAGCGCAAACACCGGCAAGTCACTGGCCAGGAACAGATCCCGATACTTATAGCCTGAATACACGGCGGCACCGACCATGGTCGGCATCGCCAGAAAGAACGAAAACTCCGTGGCAGCCTTACGCGACAGACCAAACAGTAACCCACCGATAATGGTCGACCCAGAGCGCGAAGTGCCCGGAATCATCGCCAGGCATTGCACGAAACCGACCTTGAGGGCGTCAGTCCAGCGCATGTCGTCTACATGGTCGACAGACACCACATGTTCGCGCTGCTCGGCCCACAACATGATGATGCCACCCACCACTAATGCCACTGCAACAGTGATCGGATTAAACAGATACTCATGGATCTTATTGGCGAACAACACCCCCAAGACCACTGCCGGAAGAAAACCGATTAACAGATTCAAGGTGAAACGTTGTGCATTGCGTTGGGTCGGCAAGCCGGTAACGATCTCGAGAATCTTGCGGCGGAACTCCCAGACAACCGCCAGGATCGCGCCCAATTGAATGATGATGTTGAAGGCCATGGCTCGCTCGCCGCCGAAGCCGAGCAAGTCCGCGACGATAATCTGGTGCCCTGTACTTGATATCGGCAAGAACTCCGTCAGACCTTCGACCATCCCTAAAATCAACACTGTTATGGTTGTCCAAAGATCCATCAATCCCCCTCATCGACAAATACCGTTGCGTCGACCTCGCACTAATTCAACGCCAACACGAGAGTAAAGCGCATTAGAGCGATTAATAAAACTCAATGTTATGAAATGTCCATGGCCGCCACCACCAATACCAACGTTATATAACGGTTAATATTGGAGAGTGCCGAGCCAGACAAGAGCAAAAAATCGCACTTGAAACCACAAAACCCTACCGCCTCATGACGCCCAACCAAAAAAAGTCAGGTGGCTGAAACTTTAGCGACATGCGCGGTCATATGGCTGCGAAAATGCGGGGCATTGGACCAATAGATGGCACAATGCTATACCTCATCAACCCACGAGATTGCCATCGATCATGAGGCTCCTCGAACCACCGGCGGGCAAACGATCACGTCAGAATCACCGACAATGTTAAAAAAACGAGACGGCCGTCTGAAAAAACAGTGAAATGTTACCAATTGTCAGTCACAAGCGGGAATTGGTGCTTTAACATTCGAATGCCAGCACCCATCCGAGTCAAAGCATGATGCTTACAGGGAAAATAACGACTACAAGCCACAGCGACGTGAAGGAGGAGACAGGTATTCTCACCATTGGGCGAACCCACACGCTAGCTGAGGGCTTTAGGGAATTAGTCGCAAGCCACGTAGGCCAGGATATTGCCGTTGATGCAATGTGCTATAGCAACTCATTCAAAAGAAACAAGAATTCTAATTCATACCGTGCAATTTTTATCGTTATCGACAGCCCTCAGGCGTTTGTTGAAAGCCTCACCCTGGTAGAAAACATTCGCGCCGATAATCTGGCGTCAATAATTTTCATCGCCATCACCGGTAGAGGCACCTACAACAAGATGAAATACTATCTTGCCGGGGCCGACTACTGTATTAATTGCGACACCTTTGCAGACGAAAATACTGACGCACTGTCCGAGTTTTTTAGCAGTCCAGAATGGCAAAAAAAGCAAAATCTGCTTTTGGACCCCACTCGCATGTGCCTGATTGGCGACCATAAAAAACTGGACGTATCGTTTGCGGAAATGAAGATTCTCGAGGCTTTTTCTCAAACAAAGAACCAAATATTGAGCCATGATGAAATCGCCAGGATCATGGGGCTGAATATAAATTTTTATGACCCAAGAGCCTTGGAAAAGTCGATCAGCCGCCTTCGCGGCAAAATAAAAGACATGTATGGCAGCAACGCCATTCAAAGTATTCGTGGGCATGGATATCGTTTAATCAGGGGTCTGATCTCGACAACCTGATTCTAAATGTAGAAGGGAGTTTCTGTATTATGAACGCAACAGGGAGCGTGCGACTCTACGGTCACGCAGAGCATTACCTGTCTCGACAATTGATTCTCACTCGGGATGACTGCCCGTTTGGCAGCGAGATCAGAATACATTTTGACGACTCCGCTTGCGCGTCCCGCGCGCCAGAGGCGCATCAGATGAGCGGGATCTACAGTGAAGTACTGATGCAGACCAGGCTGATTGCCTTCTCGCTGAAAGATCACAACACCACCAACGGAAATAAATACCTGAGCCGTAGATTTGTTTGCGTAGGGCAGTCAGATCTCGCCAACTCTGCGCTCACGGAGGAGCTGATACAGTCCGGCGCCGCTCTGCGCGAATTTGGCCAGACACTGGTTGTTGCGCTCAATGAGCTCCCCCTGTCGGCAATCAGCTTCGCAGAAAAAAAGAAAATCCTTCACAACGTATATTTGTTGAAAGATCACGGCATAGAAATCGCGCTCGACGACTACAACATCGACGACGAAAGTATCGAAATCTTTACCACCCTGAATCTATTCGACTATATAAAGATCTCCACCGCCTCTCTAGACTTGAGCCTCAAGCTCAGTGGCAACCCAGAGTTATTCAATCGTCTCCACGAACGCATGACCATGCTCACTCACAACACAAAAGTCTCCTTTATAGCGGACAGAGTCGAGCATGCTGCTAGCCATATACTGGCACGTGCACTGCCCTTTGATTACTTTCAAGGGAGTCATTACTCCCCTGCTGACAACCTTTAAACCAAATTCAAGACGTGCAACTCAGGAGAGAGCCATGGATAGCAGCACAAACCTCCCTAGAAAATACTTTGTCGTGGTTACTCACAACCCCGCACTGCAACTGGAGCTTGAGGCATTACTGTCCAGCAAGCGATACAACAGTTACGGCACGTCACAGGCAAAAATGTTTTTTGAAGGCGTTGCCCCGCCCACCTCCGCCCCCAAGCTTATGGAGATTATTTCCCCGCAAATGGCCAGAATGGTTCCGCCGGTTATCAAGCATGATACCCAGCGCATACTTTCGACGTTCAAGTCCGAATGGCAAGCTGCCCAATCCGTAACGAAATTTACTCACTTCACATCAACCGTAGACAGCTCCAGGGAAGACACCAGGGAATTCGTTTCCCAGCCAGCCAAACCGCACACTCCAGCGACTGAAACCTGGCGACTGAGTGATGGCAGTGGCGCGTTGATCAAAGATGACGTGGAAATTGTCTTGACTGGCCTGGAGGCCACCCTGCTTAAAAAAATGCTGCACCATGAAGATCGCGTGGTCAGCAAGGACGACCTTATCCGCAGCATCGGTAGAGAACCTGAACAATATCGGGGTCTCGAAATGTGCCTGAGTCGACTACAGGAAAAATTTAAAAACGCCAGTAACGGCGAACGCCTTTTTCGTGCAGTGAGGAATCGTGGGTACTGCGTGATACAAAAAATCGTACGCGTAAAAATCTAGCCTGAGAAATTCAGATTTTCGCCTCGGCAGTGCAATACAACAATAATAAAGCACGCCAATTTATCTTCCCTGCATCTCCCCCCCTCCCTCTATAAAGCCGCGTTAAAAAGGTTTAAGTCAGACTATTTCTAACGCCATTCTCACCCAGATATATCAACAAGATACACCGCCCGCTCGTTAAAAGTCGTCAGACAGTGCCCGCACTAATAATTTAACCTATGAACTGATGACAGCGCCGCCCGTGTGGCGTTTCGGTCGTCAACGCATCGCCATCTAGTATGAACAATAACTCTTAGCGCATTAATTTTGGCTCTTGTTTGTCGAAACACGAATGGACGTATTTTGGGGATATCGTATGGTTAACAATCTTCGTATCAATCGAAATACCACCCTCAAAGGACTGACCTTCTGGGGACAGTGGGCACTGGGCCAGGGCTTTGTTGTCGCCCTGTTACTTCTATTGGTTTATTACCAGACTGGAACGGTAGAATTCTATTATCGAGTATGCGCAACGCTTACTGTGCTTGCATCGGTTCCGGCCTATACATGGTGCGGCGCCTATGCAAAAAAGGACAATTACCTGGAGGGGTTGATAAGACTACTGATGGGTTGGTCAATGACACTGGCAGCGTTAGCTATTGTCGCCTTTCTCTGTAAGGCCAACGAACTGTTTTCTCGTCAAATCATCCTGATATGGGCTTTCTGCAGCTACATCGGGCAGGCGTTGTTGTACGTCCCACTGCATGGTTTTTCGAAGTACTACCAACGGGCGCTGCAAATTGAGCGTAGAACGCTGATTGTTGGTACTGGCGAGCTGGCACTGGGCCTGGCTAACAAGCTTCGTGCCCTCGAGCACTTCCCGTTGGTCGGCCTGGTAAGCTCCGACACCACTCTCTTGCTGGAGGCGGGTATGCCACCTGTCGTAGGCCCGCAAGAGGAACTGCTTGAACTGATCAAGACCCATGACATCCGACGCCTGTACATCACGCTCCCCCTGAGTGAAGCGGCACAAATCGAAGAAATGTATGTCGATTTGCTGGATGCCAACGTCGATGTGGTCTGGGTCCCGGACTTGAACAGCCTGACGCTGCTCAATCACTCGGTCAGTGATGTGGATGGCATGCCGGCAATCCATTTGATTGAATGCCCGCTGAGCAGCCAACCCACTGCCGCACTGAGTAAAAGCCTGTTCGATAAAAGCCTGGCGCTGATGGCCATTGTCGCTCTAAGCCCGTTACTGCTGATCATTGGCCTGGCCGTCAAATTCACCTCCCATGGCCCGGTGTTTTTCAAACAGGACCGCCACGGGTGGAACGGGAAGGTCATCAAGGTCTGGAAGTTTCGCTCGATGCGCGTACACGACGATCACGAGGTCAAGCAAGCCAGCCGTAACGACTCGCGGATCACCCCGATCGGGCGCTTTATCCGCCGCACTTCCATCGATGAGTTGCCGCAATTGTTCAACGTCTTGCAGGGCCATATGGCGCTGGTCGGGCCACGCCCTCATGCCGTTGCGCACAATAACTACTACTCCGGCAAGATTCTCGCCTACATGGCGCGCCACCGAATCAAACCGGGGATCACCGGGCTGGCTCAAATCAACGGTTGCCGCGGCGAGACCGACACCATCGACAAGATGCAGAAACGCGTCGAGATCGATCTCAAGTACATCAATAACTGGTCGTTGTGGCTGGATGTGAAAATCCTGGTGAAGACACCGTTCACCCTGCTGTCAAAAGATATTTATTGATGATGCACCTGCAGGCTAACCAAGCGACGCAAGCCATTTGCGCAGTGCGTTAGCCTCGTCACGCGTGGCTGGATCTTCACCAGCCACGCCTGCAACTGCAGCAACAGCGACAGGTTGTTCTGCTGTCGACCTTCGCGGCGATGTTCATCGCCAACTTCTTTTAAATCTCCGCTCGATACCGTACAGCTTGTTGACCCGATTCAGGGCGATATCGGCATGCCCGAACTGACCTTCAGGCAGGCGCAACGGCAGCAGTCCACCGCAAAAAAAGCGTGGGCACGCTCCCCTGTAGGAGCTGGCTTGTCGGGTCGCCGCATCGCAGCGATGGTCGATAACGATAACGCGTGTGAACCGGATAAACGCGGCGTCCTTGAGTCCATCGCCGGCAAGCCGACTCCTACAGCTCCCCGGGAAGTCACTTCATTTTCAACCAGGACGCGGTCTTGTAGGAGCTGGCTTGCCAGCGAAGGTCGTTAACGATAACGCGAGTAAACCGGATAAATGCGGCGTCCTTGAGTCCATCGCCGGCAAGCCGGCTCCTACAGTTCCCCCGGGAAGTCACTTCATTTTCAACCAGGACGCAGTCTGTAGGAGCTGGCTTGCCAGCGATGGTCGATAACGATAACGCGTGCGAACCGGATAAACGCGGCGTACTTGAGTCCATCGCCAGCAAGCTGGCTCCTACAG